>JAUXMQ010000231.1 GCA_030623125.1 Acidimicrobiia bacterium | reverse complement strand
GTCGCGCGTACTTGCCGAGGGCACCGGTCGGGTATCGGGCAGGCTGGGGACTCCAGCGCCCGCGCCGCTCCTCGAGAGTCGCATCCTCGACCAGGACATCGAGTGAGCGGGCCGGGATATCGACGCGAACGCGGTCACCCTCCTCGACCAGACCGAGAACCCCACCAACCTCCGATTCCGGGGCGATATGGCCGATGCACAACCCCGTCGTCCCTCCGGAGAATCGGCCGTCCGTGATGAGAAGCACATCCTTGCCAAGACCTGCGCCCTTGATGGCAGCGGTGATCTGCAGCATCTCTCTCATCCCCGGGCCCCCTTTGGGACCCTCGGTCCGGATGACCACAACGTCTCCATGAGTGATCTGATGGTTGAACAGGGCATCGAGCGCGAGTTGCTCACCCGCAAACACACGGGCAGGTCCCTCGAAGGTGTCCAGTGTGACACCGGCAACCTTGACGACAGCTCCCTCGGCAGCCAGATTTCCTCCGAGAATGGCGATCCCTCCCTCTTCGGCCAAGGGCTGACCCGGGTTCAGGATCACGTCCTGATCATCGGGCGCAACGGTTTCGGCAAGATTCTCCGCCATCGTCTGGCCGGTGACCGTCATCACGTCGCCATCGAGGAGGCCCTCGTCGAGCAACACCTTGAGGACCACCGGCACGCCCCCGATTCGGTCGAGATCGACCATGTGATAGCGCCCGAAAGGCTTCAGATCTCCCAGGTGGGGCGTCTTGCGAGAGATGCGATCGAAGTCTTGGAGATCCAGAGACACATCGGCCTCGTTGGCGATCGCAAGAAGATGAAGCACGGCGTTGGTCGATCCACCAAGAGCCATGACAGTGGTGATGGCGTTCTCGAAGGCGGGACGGGTCATGATCTGTCTCGGGGTGACCCGCGACTCGAGCAGGGCCATCACTGCCTCCCCGGACCGAACTGCAAAATCACCAAGCCTGGGATCGATGGCAGGCACAGTGGCCGAGCCCGGCAGCGACATGCCGATCGCCTCGCCGACCGACGCCATCGTGTTCGCGGTGAACATGCCCGCGCACGACCCGGCGCCGGGGCACGCGGCCCGCTCGATTTCGAGAAGATCATCCGCTGAGATCCGACCCTCAGACTCGGCACCGATGCCCTCGAAGACGTCCACTATCGAGATGTCCTTGCCTTCATAGCGTCCGGGCAAGCTCGATCCTCCATATAGAAACACCGCAGGGAGGTCCAAACGGGCGGCCGACATCAGCATGCCGGGAAGCGACTTGTCACAACCGGCGATGGAGACCAGGGCATCGAAGCGCTCGGCATGCATGACAAGTTCGACCGAGTCTGCGATCACCTCACGAGAAACGAGCGAGGCGCGCATCCCTTCGTGCCCCATCGCGATGCCATCGGAGACCGCAATGGTTGAGAAGACCAAACCCACTCCCCCGGAACTGGCGACTCCGGCCTTCGCATGTTTCGACAACTCAGGACCCGTGAGATTGCACGGCGTCACCTCATTGCCGGCGGACACCACACCTACCTGGGGTTTTTCAAAATCTTCATCCGACAACCCGACGGCACGCAACATGGCACGCGCTCCGGCCTTGGCGGATCCTTCTGTTACATCCTGTGATCTGATTTTCAACGACATCTCGGGGCGATGTTACGGCTCAGTTTTGGAGACGGCGAAGATTCGACCCACAATCATCCCATGGCGACGATCTACTACGACAAGGACTGCGACCTCGACCTGATCCAAGACAGGTTGGTGGCAGTCATCGGCTACGGCAGCCAGGGACATGCACACGCCCTCAATCTTCGAGATTCCGGGGTGGATGTGGTTGTCGGTCTCCGACAGGATTCCGCCAGTCGGGCGGCTGCTGAGAAGGAGGGGTTGCGGGTCCTTACCCCTGATGAGGCGTCTGCGCGGGCAAACGTGATCATGATGCTCGTGCCGGATCAGGTCATGGGCGGCATCTACTCCGAGTCGGTGCAGTCCAACCTCGAACCGGGTGACACCGTGGCGTTCGCTCACGGATTCAACGTCCATTTCGGCGAAATCGCCCCGCCCGAAGAGATAGACGTCATCATGGTGGCGCCCAAGGGGCCGGGTCATCTGCTCCGGAGGACCTACCAAGAAGGGTCGGGCATCCCGTGTCTTCTCGCCGTCCACCAGGACCCTTCGGGGACCGGGCACGCCCTGGGGCTCTCCTACGCCGCCGCCATTGGCGGCGGACGTGCAGGAATCCTGGAGACCACCTTCAAAGAGGAGACCGAGACCGACCTCTTCGGCGAGCAGGTGATCCTCTGCGGAGGCGTCTCCGAGTTGATCAAAGCATCGTTCGAGACCCTCGTCGAGGCTGGTTATCAGCCAGAGTCTGCGTATTTCGAGACCCTCCACGAGTTGAAACTGATCGTTGACCTGCTTTATGAAGGCGGTCTTTCCTGGATGCGCTACTCAGTCTCAGACACCGCCGAATACGGCGATTACACCCGTGGCAACCGGATAGTCACCAACGAGACCAAAAAGGCAATGAAGGAGGTGCTCGAGGAAATCCAATCGGGTGCCTTCGCCAACGAATGGCTGGCCCAGGCCCGGGAGGGAGCCCCCGTCCTCCATGAGCAACGAGCGGCCAACCGGGCTCACCAGATTGAAGAGGTCGGAGATGAGCTACGCAAGCTGATGCCGTTCCTCGATCCCAAGACCGCTCCTTGAGGCCTGAGCGTGTGCTGTCATATGGAATAGGTCCACATGCCAGCACACGCTTGACACCAAGACACAAGGTTGTCAGACCTTGACACTCACGTCACCGCCGGTACATACTGTTCTTCCCATCATGTACAACTGCCAATACCCCGTAAGCGATCTTCTTCTCATCGAGTAGCGCACGCAGCCCCCTGCGTGCGCCCAACCCTCCATGCGGAGGGTTTTTTGTTACCAAAATGACACAGCAACCATTCACAGGATCCAACTCACTCTTCCGCAGTCTCGAGCACGAGGGTGTGGAG
>JAUXMQ010000249.1 GCA_030623125.1 Acidimicrobiia bacterium | reverse complement strand
GCCCTGAGTGAGCCCATGGGCGGACACACCCCGGCCCCTCACCGCCTCGACGAGAGCGATGTTCTGCGCCGTGAAGATGTCGCGGGCGGCATCGAGCACCTCACTGGTCGTGACTCTCAAGCTATCGACCTTGTCTGAGACGATGCCATCGTTTGCCAACCGCTCGTCGAGCTGGGGACCGCCGCCGTGGATGACTATCGGGGTGAGTCCGACCGTGTGGAGGAGGGCAAGAGCGGCCGCTGTCTCTTCGAGTCTGCTCTGGAGGATGGCCCCGCCAATCTTGATCACGGCGAACCGAGACTGATCGAGCTGGGAGAATCGGCTGAGATAGGTGCGGATCTCCTTCCCGTCGCTCATGTTCGACAGGAGCTGCACGATTGTGTGACGGACGTCTTGGTGAGGAGTCATCATCAGCGGTTCTCTACCAATGTGCTCATGATCGCTTTTTGGGTATGAAGACGGTTTTCGGCCTCGTCGTAGGCAAAGCAAGTGCTGGCGTCAAACACGGCATCGGTCATGATGACATTTCGCCTCATCGGAAGACAGTGACTCACCAGAGCATCGTTGGTGAGAGCCATCTTCTCCTCGTCCACGATGAAGTGTCGGTACTGATCCCTGATGGGCTTCTCTGCTTCCCAGTTGCCGAAGTAGGGGAGGGCGCCCCAACTCTTGGCGTAGACGATGTCGGCACCTCGATAGGCAGCATCGATGTCGTGGGTGACGATGAGGCTCCGTCCGTTGGAGTCGGCGTCTGAACGTGCGATGTCCAGATAACGATCATCGAGTAGGAACTCTTCGTTCGGGCAGAGGAGCGTGACGTCCATTCCGAACTTGGCGGCGATGAGCAGAGCAGAATTGGCGACGGCTGTGTTGAGGGGTTTCGGATGGTAGGACCAGGTGAGAGTGAACTTCTTTCCATCTAGTGGGCCGATTCGCTCCTGGAGAGCCATGGTCATAGCCATCTCCTGACAGGGGTGCGTGATCGTCTCCATGTTGATGACGGGCACGTCGGCGTGATAGGAGAAGGCATCGAGGATGCGGTCCTTGCGGTCCTCCTCCCAGTTCTCGAACTTGGGAAAGGCGCGGATTCCTATCAGGTCGCAGTATCGGGAGAGGACCTTGGCAGCCTCCTTGACGTGCTCCTCGGCATCTCCGGTCATCACGACACCTTCATCGAACTCGAGGGGCCACATGCCACCGGACGGAGACAGCACCACGGCGTGTCCGCCCAATTGATTGGCTCCGACATCGAACGAGGTGCGGGTTCGGAGGGAGTTGTTGAGGAAAAGGAGCGCGATCGTCTTCCCCGCCAGGGCGTTTCCGTAAGGCGATGTCTTGAAGGCCCGGGCCTCGTCGATCAGGGCTTGCAGCTCGGGTCGTGACCAGTCGTATGTGTTGAGGAAGTGCTTGATCACTCCAATTTAGCCTTTATGCAACCACATAGCCTCAGGCCACATGACTGCAGACGCTCCTGGCCTTTATCGAAGGCATCCAGCGAGTTCACATACTGGGAGACCAAGGTCTACTGCGCCTGATCGCTGACGCGATTGTTGAGCACGAGAACGCCATCATCTGCCAGGAGTTGTGCTTGCCTGACCCGATCGGGAGTGCGGAGATGTCCCCCGGAGCCGACCACTCGCCACCAAGGGAGATCACCGCCTGAGGTGCGAAGAAGGCCGCCGACGGCTCGTCCCGCCCCGGGAAACCCGGCTTCGGCCGCAACCTCGCCATAGGTGACCACGTCGCCCGCCTCGAGTCGGGAGATCACGTCGACGACAGAATCCTCGAATTGGGTCACACGGTGCCGAAGAGACGGTCCCCCATGTCGCCAAGACCAGGCGCGATATAGAAGTTCGGGTTGAGCTCCCGGTCTAGAGATGCTGCGACGATCCGAACGTCTGGGTGGTGTTCTTCAATGAACTTGACCCCCTCCGGCGCGACGACAACACAAATTGCAGTGACGTCTTTGGCTCCGTTCTCCTTCACCTTGTCGATGGCCCAGGACAGTGAGCCGCCGGTGGCGAGCATCGGCTCCAGTATCAGAACGCGGGCCGAATCGAGGTCGGGGAACTTGGTGTAGTACTCCATCGGCTCGGCCGTCTCTTCGTTCCGTTGAACTCCGGCGAAGCCAATCGCCGCGTCGGGGACAAGGGTGAGGACCGAGTGAAGGAGACCGAGGCCGGCGCGAAGAACTGCCACTGCCACCACCGGCCTATGAAGCTGTTGGCCAGTCATTGCCTCCAGTGGCGTCGAGATCTCGACCGGATCCGTGCGCATATCCGACAGGGCCTCTGCAACGAGCAGATAGCCGAGCCGCTCGGCGATCTGACGGAACTCAGGTGGGTTGGTTTGCTCGTTTCTCAGAATCGTGAGTAGATCCGAGGCAAGCGGGTGGTTGAGGACGGTGATGGCCATGAGACCGCCAGCCTACGACCCGAGCGGGCTATCTCGCTAGCCGGTGTTGCGCATGCCGGCAGCGATTCCGTTGACCGTCAGCAGCAGAGCTCGATCGAGATCGGGCGATTCCTCCCCTTGACGTGATCTCTCCAGAAGGGATACCTGCAGATAATTGATCGGGTCGAGGTAGACGTCGCGCACGTCGAGGGTGCGACGGAGAAGACCGGCGTCGTCGAGCAACTGGTCCACGTCTCGAATCTCCAGCACTTGGGCGATCGTCAGATCGTGCTCGTGCCGGATTGATTGGAGAAGGTGCTGGTGCTCGGGGGCAACGAGGGTGTCGACATATCGCCCGGCAATGTCGAGGTCCGTCTTGAAGAGGG
>JAUXMQ010000025.1 GCA_030623125.1 Acidimicrobiia bacterium | reverse complement strand
GAGGTCTTTGCCGTCGGCGAGAGCCTGGTCGCGACGCTCCCTCTGGAACCAGTGCTTGATCTTGGCCTTCGCCTTGCCGGTGCGAACGAAATTGAGCCAGTCACGACTGGGGCCTGAATCAGGCGAATTCGAAGTCAGAATCTCAACAATGTCCCCGGACTCGAGTTTCGTCGACAGAGATACGAGACGTCCGTTCACCCTGGCGCCCACACAGCGATCCCCCACCTCGGTGTGAATCGCGTACGCGAGATCGACCGCGGTGGATCCCCTCGGCATCTCCTTGACATCGCCACCGGGAGTGAGAACGAAGACCTCATCCTGGTAGAGGTCCAGTTTCAGGTTGGCCAGGAATTCTTCGGGATCCTCTTCGAACGCGGGTACTTCGAGCGCCATGTGCTCACCGCTGTCCCCCTCCTTGTACCGCCAGTGGGCTGCGATCCCGGCTTCGGCGCGGTTGTGCATTTCTTCGGTACGGATCTGAACCTCGAGGGGCTTGCCGTCCGGCCCGATCACGGTGGTGTGCAGTGACTGATAGAGGTTGATCTTGGGCATTGCGATGTAATCCTTGAATCGCCCCGTCACCGGCACCCAGTGACTGTGAACGAGGCCGAGCGCCGCGTAGCTGTCACGGGTCGTCCGGGTAACCACCCGGATGCCTATCAAGTCGTGGATGTCCTCGAACGGTCTGTTCTGCTCGATCATCTTCCGATAGATCGAATACTGATGTTTCGGTCGTCCGGTGACCTCCGCCTCGATTCCGGCGTCGCCGAGCAATCCGCCGATCTCGACCACCATCTTCTCGATGAACGCCTCCCGCTCGGGCGCGGCCTCGGCGAGTTTCGCCTGAATCTCCGCGTTCGGTCCGGGATAGAGAATTGCGAAACAGCGATCCTCGAACTCGTGCTTGATCTCCTGGACGCCCAGTCGGTGAGCCAGCGGGGCGTACACATCGAGGGTCTCACGAGCGACTCTGGTCTGCTTTTCCTCGGGTAACGCATAGACCGTTCGCATGTTGTGAAGCCTGTCGAACAGCTTGATGATCAAGACCCGCACGTCCTGTGCCATGGCCACGACCATCTTTCGAATCGTTGCCGCCTGGGCCTGCTCTCGATTGGAGTATCGGACCCGATCCAGCTTGGTGACCCCGTCGATCAGCCGGGCTATCTCCTCACCGAACTCACCGGAAAGCTGCTCGAGCGTGAGATCGGTGTCCTCCACCGTGTCGTGAAGGAACGCCGCGGCGATCGTCTCGGTGTCCAGCCCATAGTGGGCGAGAAGGAAGGCGACCGTCAGCGGATGAGATATGTAGGGGTCGCCGGTCTTGCGGTACTGCCCGGCGTGAGCTTTCTTCGCCACGTCATGGGCCCGTCGAAGCAACTCTATGTCGCCGTCTGGATGGCGGGCACGGAACGCATCGAGGACATCGACCAGTTTGGCCGGAGTCCCCTTGTCAGTCGTATCGAACGAGGGCATGTAACGGAACCCCGTCGAGCTTTTCGGCCCCACCCAGAAAAGCCAGTTCGATGAAAACGGCAATACCGACAACATCGGCGCCCACTCTTCGAAGAAGACGAACGGCTGCGGCCGCGGTGCCCCCGGTGGCTATGACGTCGTCCACCACCAGAACCTTCTCCCCTTGGGTTACTGAGTCTATGTGGACCTCGAGCGCATCGGTCCCGTACTCCAGGGCGTAGTCCTCGCGCATGGTCTCGTGGGGGAGCTTTCCGGGTTTCCTGACCGGAATGAACCCGGCACCCAGACGATCGGCAACAGGTGTGGCCAGGGTGAAGCCGCGAGCCTCGATGCCGGCAACCTTGGTGACTCCTGATTTCTTGTGTGGTTCGGCGAGTGCGTCCACCAGAATGGAGAGTGCGTTCCCGTCACCAAGAACAGGGGTGATGTCCTTGAAAACAACCCCCGGTTCGGGGAAGTCCGGGATATCGCGAATGAGAGAGATAAGGCGCTCCACCCACATGAGTCTAAGACCGGATCAGCGCATTCCCGCCTTCGGACGCCCCGAAGCCCTCTTCGCCCGCTCCTGCCACTCGGGCTCTTTCTCTTTCCAGGTGGCGAGAATGGGAGCAGCAACGAATATCGACGAGTAAGTGCCCGCGGCGATTCCAACGAACAGGGCGAGCGCAAAGTCACGCAGCGTCGGAGCACCGAGGATGACCGAGCCCACGAACAAGATGCTTCCCACCGGTAGTAGGGAGGTCAGCGAAGTAGCCAGGGATCTTGCCAACACCGAGTTCATCGCCCTGTTGACGATCTCGGAGTAGGAGCTCTTCTCTTCGAGCTCGACGAGTTCCTCCACCTTGTCGAAGACGACCACCGTGTCATACAGGGAGTACCCGAGTATCACCAGGATGGCGACCATCGTGGCCGGAGTCACCGGGAAGCCGAAGAGCGAGTAGACCCCGAGCGTTATCACCAGGTCATGAACAAGGGCGACAAGACCTGCACCCGCCATCTTGAACTCCAGACGCCAACTGATGAAGAGAACAACGGCGCCCAGGAATACCCCCAGAGCGATGAGTGCCCGTCTGGCTACAAGGGCGCCGAATGATGGACCTACAGCTTCGATAGAGATGTCCACCCGGTCGCTGCCGGTCACCGACGCCAGGGCGTCGACGGCCTCATTCTCGGTTGCCCCATCGAGGACCGGGGTGGCTACCCGGACGGCCTCACCATCGTTGAGCAACTGGATAGTGGCTTCATCCACGCCAACAACCCCGAGCGCTTCTCTTATCTCCGGTACGTCGGCGCCGGCGGGATTAGGCGCCTGCATCCCCAGTCCACCGACGAACTCGATTCCGAGGTTGAGTTGGCGAATGCCGAGACTGCCAAGGGCAATCACCAGAAGCACCGCTGAGATGGTGAACCATCGTCTGCGGTTGCCGACGAAGTCGATCTCCGTTTCGCCTCTGTTCAACCGACTCCAGGTACTCATTGCGACGCCCCCTTGATGCTGAACCACCCACCCGAGCCCAGGGAGGTGCCTGCCAGAATCCCCACAGCACGGCGGGTGTACACCTTGGCGATTATCAGGTCGAGGACCGTGGCCAGACCGAGTGCCAGAGCAAAACCCTTGACCGCTCCGACCGCGAGAAGCCACAACAACACGGCTGCCAGCAACGAAACGGTGTCGGCGGTGAGGATGGTGCGGTAGGCGAGCCGAAACCCCTCCTCGGCTGCCTCGTCCACCTCGTATCCCTCGCGGATCTTCTCTTTGAGCCGTTCATAGAAAACGATGTAACTGTCGGTGGTGATTCCGATCGAGACGATGATCCCGGTGATACCCGCCAGAGTCAGTGTCAAACCTTGGAACTCACCGAGCAGGCCGAAAATCATGAGCAGAAGAGAGCCGAAGACGGTCAGGCCGACTATGGCCAGCAGACCCAGCGACCGATAGATGAGGATCAACACGATGGCGACCAGCGCGAGTCCGAGCAACCCGGCGATGATTCCGGCCTGGAGCGAGTCACTACCCAGAGTCGCCGAGACTTTTTGGACTGCCGAGATATCGAATGCGACCGGCAGCGATCCGTAGCGAAGAACGACAGCAAGGTCGTTGGCGGCCTGCTGCGAATCCTCCCCGGTTCCCACCGAGATCGAGGCGCGTCCACCAGTGATTCCGCCTTCGGGGATCACCTGAGGCGCTGAGATCACCAAACCATCGAGAACAATCGCGATTTGTCGTCGCGGGTCTCCCAGCGGATAGGTCGCAGCCTCCGCTGTCATTTGCGCGAAGAGGACGGCGCCATCGCTCGTCAGGTCGAGGCTGACCGCCCAGCTAGCCGATTGGGTATCGAAAACAGGGACGGCGTCGGCGACATCCTCGCCGACCATTCCGGCCGGCCCCACAAACAGAACCTCAGATCCGAAGTCGGCGGGGTAGAGAAGAAATGCGTCGTCGTTGATGTCGTCCTTGATGGTGAGTCCGGTCTCGTTATCGATTCCTGGGGTGCCGGCGCCGGCCAGGGGACCAATTGCGCCTGGAAAGGCATCCAGAACGGGCCTAAAGGAAAGATCACCCGTCTGACCGACAGCCTCGATGGCTCTCTGCTCGTCCTCGACACCGGGTAGCTGGACAACAACCGTGTTGTCGCCGGAGATGGCGATATCTGGTTCCTGAACCCCACCGATGTCCTCGATCCGACGGGTCATGATGTCGACGGAGACCTCGACGAGCTCGGGATCGGTGCCCTCGGGTGCCGTCAGAACAACCGCAGTGCCACCTTGAAGGTCGAGACCCAGGCGAGGCGTGAAACCGAGGGCAATTGTGGCCGCAAGCCCTCCCCAGGCGATGGCGAGGACGACGACAAGCCCGACTACACGTCGGGTCACGTCAGGCTTCGTCTCCTACGCGACTGCCGATGGCGCGCCGCGAGATTCGAAGTCGACCATCCTCGACACTGATGACAACGCTGTCATCCTCAAGAGAGACAACGGTGCCGTGGATGCCACCGATAGTGCGCACCTCGTGTCCTATCATGAGTGACTCGGAAAGGTCCTTCTGCTTCTTGGCTCGACTCCGCTGTGGCCTGATGATCAGGAAATAGAAGACACCGATCATCAGCGCCAGAAAGATCAGCGACCCCGTGCCTCCGAACCCTCCGGACTCCTGGGCAAACACGACAAAACTCACGGTTCCTCCGTGGAATGGTTGGGAACCGGCAGGTTAGGCGAAAAAGCACCCCTACGACGAACCATCCTGACGCCGACGGCGCACTCCGGCGACAAAGTCCGCCAGCCGGTCTTCGGTGATGGCGGCACCGGCCGCCGACAGCAGATCAAACGTGTATTGGAGGTTGTGGATCGACAACAACCTATGGCCGCTCAGCTCGTTGATCCTTATCAGGTGACGAAGATATGCCTTCGAGTGATTTCGACATGTGTGACACGCACAATCCGGGTCGACCGGGCCGTCGTCCGCCTCGAAGCGGATCTGGTTGATGTTGAAGTCCCCGATCCTCGACAGTGCCTTTCCGTGACGCGCAACCCGCGTGGGGATGACGCAATCAAACATGTCTGCGCCCCGGCTGATGGCGTCGAGCAACCCGTCGGTGTCACCGAGGCCCATTACGTAACGCGGCTTGTCGTCGGGCAACTCGGAAAATGCCGTGTCGAGGGAGCGGTTTCGATCTTCTGCCGACTCGCCCACGGAGAGTCCACCGATGCCGAAGCCGGCAAACCCCATGGCAGCGGTTTCCCTGGCACTCTCACCTCGCAGATCGTCGTCAACGCCTCCCTGAACGATGCCAAAGAGAGCCTGATCATCCCGGGAATGTGCCTCTAGAGATCTTTCCGCCCATCGGAGGGTACGGCGCATCTCGGTGTCAACTACCTCGGGAGGAGCGGGAAGCCCGACGCACACGTCGAGCGCCATGGCAATATCCGGACCGAGCCGCTCCTGGATACCAACAGCATCCTCGGGCGTGATGTGGACCGTGGAGCCGTCATAGACCGATTTGAAGGTGGCTCCTCGATCATCCACTTTGGGGGCGAGCGAGAAGATCTGAAACCCTCCGGAATCGGTGAGGATCGGACGGCCCCACCCCATGAATCCGTGCAGTCCGCCCAGATTGGCGATGAGGTCGGCACCCGGCCGAAGCATCAGGTGATAGGTGTTGGCGAGAATCATCTCCGCTCCGACAGCCGCCAAGTCATCCGTGTCGACCGCCTTGACCGCCGCTCGGGTGCCGACGGGCATGAACGCCGGTGTTCGCACCCGTCCGTGCGGAGTCTCCAGCCACCCGATCCGTGCCTTTCCATCGGTAGCTGTCGAATTCCAGGTGACCGCGGGCATGACAATCAGGCTAGAAGCCCGCTCCTAGAGGTGGGATCGCTCCACATACATCGCATCCCCGAAGGAGAGGAACCGATACCCGCGAGCCAGAGCGATCTCGTAGAGCTCGCGCCAGCCCGGTCCCATGAATGCTGCAAGAAGAACGAGAAGTGTCGAGGAAGGCATGTGAAAGTTGGTGATCAGGGCATCCACCACTTTGAATTCGTAGCCCGGCCGTATGAACACATCAGTTCGATGGCTCCCCGATCGAACACCTCCTCGACCGTCAGCCATCGACTCCAGCGTGCGAACGACCGTCGTGCCGACCGCCATCACCTTTGCACCGGCTCCACGCGTGTCGGCGATTCTGGCGACAGATTCCACCGGCACCGAGCACCACTCGGTATGCATCTCGTGATCTTCGATGTCATCGACACTCATGGGTCTGAAAGTGTCCAGGGACACATGAAGGTCAACGGTCGTCATGTTCACACCACGTTCATCGAGTCGCGCCAGCACCTCGTCGGTAAAATGGAGCCCGGCCGTGGGTGCAGCAGCGGAGCCCGGCTCTCTGGCAAAGATCGTTTGGTATCGGTCAGCGTCGGGGAGCGTCCCGGTGAAATACGGTGGGAGCGGTATCGACCCGGTCGACCCGATGACTGCCTCCTCATCATCTGAGTCCAGCGAAACCGCGACCATCCCCCCATCGGGAATGGTTTCCACGGTTGCGGAGAGACCATCGAAGTCGAGAACGATGCCAGGTCGCAGACGTCGGGACGGTCGTGCCAGTGAGTCCCACCATCCGTCGTTGCGACGATCGAGGAGCAGAAGCTCAACCTTGCCTCCGGTGTCGACCCGGCGTCCAACCAGACGAGCACGCCTCACCCTGGTGTTATTGACAACGAGCAGGTCTTCGGGTTCGAGAAGGTCGGCCAGGTCGAGGAAGCGATGATCGCTCATGTCCCTGCTGTCGAGCAGGCGAGAGTCGTGTCGTGGCTCGATCGCCGACTGTGCGATCGACGTGTCCGGCAAGTCGTAGTGAAAGTCGGCGACCCTCACATCGGTGGCTAGAGCAGAGTCCCCTGAGGGGTCTCCGGACGGTCGATCCCCAGATGGGCATACGCGTGTTCGGTTGCAACCCGGCCCCTCGGGGTTCTCTTGATCAGACCTGACTGGAGCAGGAACGGCTCGTAGGCGTCCTCGACGGTCTCTGGTTCCTCGCCGACCGCAATCGAGAGCGTGGAGAGTCCCACCGGACCTCCGTTGAATCGGTCGATGATGGCGATGAGAATCGACCGGTCGACTTTGTCCAGACCGAAATCGTCGACCTCGAAAACGATCAGTGCCTTCTCGGCCACGCTGACATCGATGAACCCCGAGGCCCTGGCCACCGCGTAATCCCGAACACGGGCGAGCAGACGGTTTGCGATGCGTGGCGTCTGCCGGCTTCGCCCGGAGATCAGCTCGGCTGCCGCCTCGTCGATCTGCACATTGATGATCTTCGCCGAGCGCCGAATGATCACCGCAAGGTCTTCCGGTTCGTAGTAGTCGAGCTTCTCCTCGATGCCGAACCGGTCGCGAAGAGGCGCCGTGACCTTGCCCTTGCGTGTGGTTGCGCCCACCAGCGTGAAGTGAGGAAGGTCGATGCGAATCGACTGTGCGGTAGGTCCCTTCCCGAGGACAACGTCGAGCTGAAAGTCCTCCATAGCCGGGTAGAGCACCTCTTCGACCGCCCTGGGCAGACGATGGATCTCATCGATGAAGAAGACATCCTGGGGCGCCAGATTGGAGAGGATCGCCGCCAGATCGCCCGGTCGCTCCAGAGCGGGACCCGACGTCACCCTGATCGCGACACCTCTCTCGGCAGCGATTATCGAAGCCAGGGTCGTCTTTCCCAAACCGGGAGGACCGGAGAAGAGGACGTGATCCAGGGGTCGGCCTTCCTTGGTGGCGGCTTCGAGGGAGATCCGGAGTCGGTTCTTGACCTTGGCCTGTCCGATGAACGTGTCGAGATCCTTCGGTCGAAGCGAGAGCTCCTCTTCGTTCTCGATCGTCGGGTTGAGCAGACTGTCCTCACGCATGGCTAGCGTCTTCCCAAGTTCTGGAGGGCCGCCTTGATCTGCGCGTCGAGCGGGTCGTCTGGATTCACCGAGTTGATCACGGTGTTTATCTCGGCTGTCGTGTAACCAAGACCTTCGAGGGCTTGACGCACCGACCCCAATTCGCTGCCGCGGGTCATCTCGATCTCTCGTCCGGCGAGTTTTGGCGCGAGCTCGAGAACGATCTTCTGGGCGCCTCTCTTGCCGACACCGGGGGCAAGCGTCAGTGTGTCGGGATCCTCGGAGACGATGGCCCGGATCACTTCCTCGCTGGCTATCGAGCCGAGGATCGCCAGCGCGACTTTGGGCCCGACCCCGCTCGCAGTGAGGAGGACGCGGAACAGTTCTCGATCCGACTCGGATGCAAAACCGTAAAGACTTATCTCGACGTCCCGCACATGAGTGTGGGTGTGGACGACGATCTCTTCACCAACCCCGGGCAGCGAGACGAGATCACGCGGAGTCACCTGGACCTCGTATCCAACGCCATTGACATCAATGGTGACGATCGTCTCCTGGCTGGAGACATGAATTCCGCGCAGACGCCCGATCACCGGCTTGCCTGCAACGGTGCGGCGCGAAGATGGCAGAGTGCGATCGCCAGAGCATCGGCGGCGTCAGCCGGTTTCGGCGCCTCTTCGAGACGAAGCAGACGAGCCACCATCTGCTGAACCTGGCTCTTGTTTGCGGAGCCGTCGCCGGTCACCGCCGATTTGATGGCGGTGGGCACATACTCGTATACGGGAAGCTCTGCCTCGGCTGCGGCAAGAAGCGCAACGCCTGAGGCGCGACCAACGGAGATAGCCGTCTGCAGGTTTCGGTTGGTGAACACCGTTTCCAGGGCGATCACCTCCGGTTCTGCGTCGTTGATCACCTGAGTGAGGCCACGATGAAGTTCTGCCAGACGTTGAGAGACTTCGAGATCGGTGCTGGTGCGGATGACGCCTGCGAGGAGAGCCTTGGGCGGCTGAGAACCCTCGACCAGGCCATACCCAGTTGCCGAGAGACCGGGATCGATACCCAAAACGAACATATGTTCTGTCACAGTAGTACGGACTGGTTCGGTTGTACCGTCTTCATCTTCTGCTCTCCTGAGCGCGGGCGGGTGCGCCCCGAAGCGGGGGCGGCCTATGGAGGTCGGGGTTCTAGGAGGGCGACGAGTTTGGGGTGTAGGTCTGTTTTCGGTGGCGGGTAGAGCGTCCAGTCTGGTTTACGAAACTGGAAGTCTCCGTTGGGACTGGTCGT
>JAUXMQ010000183.1 GCA_030623125.1 Acidimicrobiia bacterium | reverse complement strand
GATCATCCGAATCGAGTCGGAGAGAAGTTGGTTTGCCTCTAGCAGTGCATTGTCGATGTCTGAGTCGCTGAGTTCCGGAATGATCGTCTCCGTGGGTAGGGACTCCGTCTCCGGCATCTCGGCTAGAAGGCTCGCCTCGATGATCTCTGTGCTTTCGCCTCGCTCGATGCCTATGCCAGGTGCCGGGTAGATGGGCTGGGGAACGCCATCGGACATCTCGATGGCGCCGAGACTGGCAGGTCTCGAAATGACCCCCAGATCCCAATCGTCGAATATCCGCTCGATCGATGTGGGATCCGTGGAGCCGCTCAGTCCCAACTCGACGGTCGAGAAGGTATGGCGAAGCCACCAGAGGAACTGGTAGGAGGCGTTGCCCTCCCGTCCGACGCGCATCGCCTCCTCGACGACCTTCTCCTCGTCAACATCGAAACCACTCTCTGCCGGATTCAACAACACCTGTGTGCTCTCGATCGTGAAGGAAGCGGTCCTTGCCAGATACTGATCCTCGACGGCGAGGATGGCACTGATCGCCTCTTCCTGAGTGAGACCGCCGATGGGTGTTCCCACCACTTCAACATGGCCCATCACCTCGTCCTGGGAGAGGTTGCGGGTGAGCCCGTATGCGGCAAACAGCACGACAAAGAACCCGGCTACCACGATCACGGCAGTCAGCAACGGATGTATCGGAAAGGAAAGGTGCTTGTTCATGCGAAAGGCCGCCCCAACCGGCCTAAGCCCTGGGTCGGGCATGGTACCGCCGGAACGGCCGATATCTGAACCGGAGATATCGGTGCAACGGTATACCCTCGTCGCTGATGTCGGTGGCTATTCCACATCTGATTCCTGGAGATGAGATACGTCTATCTGCTTCGACGTACGTGACGTGGAAAAAGTGCCCGGATTCGGCAAATGCCCGGCTTCAGGGGAAATACGGGCCCGACACCCGCCCGGCGTTTACGGGCATTCTCGCCCATCGCATCTTCAGCCGTCATCTCAGGGGAGGTCCGATCGAATCTGATGATTTTGTTCAGGTCTGCCGGGAGGAGATTGGTGGATCGAATTTGAACAACAAGCTTGCGGGTCTCGAGATGAAACCGTCTGCTCTTGGGGGAGTGATCGAAGAGGTGCGTGGCCTCTACGACCGTTTCACTCGACTCCCCACCGATGGGTTCGAGGGGTCGGAGGTCAATCTGAAGTATGAGACGGACGACGGTCTCCAGTTGGTTGGAGTGGTCGACGCGGTCTATCGGGAGGATCTGGGCGGTCATCGTCTTGTCGACTGGAAGACAGGAGAGCTCGGTGAACCCGAAGATCAACTCATGTTCTATGCGTTGCTCTGGGCTCTCGACCACACCGAGGTCCCGATATATGTCGAGGCTGTGTCGGTGCGGACGGGTGAGAGATATCGGGCGGTTCCGTCAAGCGCAGATGTCCAGGAGGTGGCCACAGAGGTGGCCCGTTTGGCCAGCGAGATGCGCACCGCGTGGAGCGCAGGGTCGAGACTCGAGAAGAGAGCCGGTCCCTGGTGTCGTTTTTGTCCGATCCTGGCCGATTGCGCCGAGGGTCAGGCGGCGGAGGCGCTGCTCTCTTGATCAACGAGCCCGATATCGTCCATATATCGACTATCATCGATACGAGATGAACTATTGCTGCACACCTTTGTTCGAAGCAGTGATCGACGACTCGGCAGCCGCTGAGATGGCCCCGGTTCTTGCCGCCCTTGCTGATCCCGTTCGGCTTCGCATCGTCTCGATCCTCGCCGGATCACCCGGCGGAGCGGCATGCGGATGTGACCTGGAGACCCCGCTCGGACTCTCCCAGCCGACCGTGTCCCACCATCTGAGGATTCTCCGGGAGGCGGGTCTCGTCGAGGGGACCAGGGAAGGCCGCTGGGTTCACTACCGGGTAGTCCCCGAGCGGCTTTCCGAGATTCGGGAGGCGCTCGCGCCCAGGTCGGCTATTCCGGTTTAGTGGTGTTCGCCGGGCGCGGCGCCCGGATTCCACGAAACTCCCAGTCACCCCCGAGGGCCGTGGACAGCACTTCCTCGGAATCACTGGGTTGGGCTCCGATCTCGGGTCGTACTTCGATCTCACCATGGACGATGGTGTTGGTGAGGGCTCCGAGACCCCCGACTTCGACCGTGACCACGTCACCCGGCTCAACCGGTCTCGATCCCGCCGGTGTTCCGCTGAGAATCACGTCGCCCGGGAGGAGAGTGATGGTCCGGGCGATGTCGGCCACCAGGTAATGCATGTCCCACGCCATTTCTGAGGTGTTGCCCGTCTGGGCTCTCTCTCCGTTGACCGTTGTCTGGATGTCCTTGTCATGGAAATCCCAGTCGTCGACGAGTCCCGGCCCTATCGGACACAGGGTGTCTGACCCTTTTACCCGGAGCATCGATCCGGCATCGGTGTCGCGGAAGTCGTGAAGCCCGTAGTCGTTGGCTATCGAGTAGCCGGCGATGTGATGGGGCGCATCGTCGCGGGAGATGTTGAAGGCCGTCTCACCGATCACGATGGCGATCTCTCCTTCGAAGTTGAGATATTTGCATCGCTGAGGGCGAATCACATCGCCCATGTGCGAGTTGAGTGCTGTGGTGGGCTTGTGAAAGTAGGTCGGGGCCGGTGGGAGTTTGGTCATGAACTCGTCCACCCTGCTCCCGTAATTGAGGTGAACGGCGATGATCTTGGACGGTTCCGTGGGCGCGAGATGTCGGGCCTCGCCAATCGAGATCCGTTCACCATCGTCGGTGACCAGCTCATCGCCATCGCGAAGTGTCGAAACGGGCTCACCGTCGAGAAGGATCCTTCGGTATTCAGCCATCGACTGCTCACGGTAACTGGGCTGGGGTGGTGGGGTGTCAGCTAGATTTTGGTACCCAGCCAACCCATGACACTCAACGTTCTTCACTCAGACCTCGGTGATCCCGAAGCCGACATCACTTCACACGACACTTATCTGTCTGGGTTCCCCCATTCCGCTTTCAAGCGTCTCCGGGAGAACTGCCCGGTGGCATGGGTCGACGAGGGCGATGACGGTGCCGGGTTCTGGGCGATAACCAAACACGCCGACATCATCGAAGTGAGTCGCGATTACAAGCGGTTCACCGCGGCCCGGGGAATCCGTAATGAAGAGATGGCCGATGACGAGCTCGATGCCCGGCGCACACTGATGGAATTCGATCCGCCCGACCACACCCGGCTACGCCGCCTGGTCCAGCCGGGATTCACCCCAAAGGTGGTGACGACTTATGAGGCCGCCTTCCGTAAGCTCGTCGGGCTCGTGCTGGACGAAGTTCTTCCCCTCGGAGAGTTCGACTTCGTCACCGAGATTGCGAGGGAGTTGCCCATACGCATGCTCTGTCGGCTCGTTGGTGTCCCCGAGGACGATTCCGCCCAACTCGTGACCTGGGGCGATCAGATGATATCCAACGCCGACCCTGAGTACACGCCGGTGATCATCGATAAGGTCGATAGCGACGAGTATCGGTTGCTTCCGTTCAGGTCTCCTGCGGCCCTGGAGATCTTCCGCTACGCCGAGGAGATCGCACTCGAGCGGCGACAAGACCCCAAGGACGACATCATCACCACGCTGCTCACTGCCGAGCCGGACGGGGAGCCTCTCACCGATCTCGAGTTCAAGAACTTCTTCACACTGATGATGGTTGCCGGCAACGAGACCACCCGGCACACGATCAGCCACGGTCTG
>JAUXMQ010000199.1 GCA_030623125.1 Acidimicrobiia bacterium | reverse complement strand
TCTCGGCCCTTCACGATTGTGATGAAGTGGTTGCCGGCAAGGTCTCCCATCTTGCTGGCGAAGGAAGAGCTTCCATAGGCGAAAAGGATCTCAGCTTCACTTTTTCCGCCTGGATAGAAGAGGATGTCCCCACGGGACGGATGGACAGTGTGGTTCTCGAACGCCACACCGGTCTTCAGATCACCGAGGGGAATCCAGACCGCCTCACCACTCCAACGGACGTGTATCACCTTGCTTTCGAAGGGCAGCTGTGCCGAGAACCATGCACAAGTCTCGGGTGCGCTCTCGAACTCAAACACACCTTCGAACGTGAATGGGCCCGCGGTGATACTCAGGTTTGTCACGACCGGCACATTACCGAGCGCGATGCGCCTAGATCTGGTGTATTTTGGACAGCGTGGATCCCGTCGTAGTCGCAGTCGTGGTGGTCGTTGTTGTGGGTGTTGGTGTCACCGCATACCTCATGGGCAAGGCTGCTTCCTCATCGTCAACGGATGTCGACCATCAGGGCGGGCGTCGTCTCGAGGAGTACGACTTCTATCCGTTCGTCGTCAATCCTGAAGGGCACGTCGAATTTGATGCTGACGCGTTCAATGAGGCGGTTGCTTACTTTCTCGACGAGCGAAACGAACTGGCGGCACGCGAGCTCATAGTTATCGGTGAGCAGAATCTCGTACGCGATACGTTTTCGAGTGATCGTCTCCAAAGTTACAAGGAGCTTTATGCGGCGTATGACGGGGACGGCGTGGTCAACGAAAACGACGTGTTCCTGGAGAACTACAAGCGCATCGTCAACCAATTCGGCCGCTCTTTCCCCAACACCGGAATCGAAATCCTCCTTCACAACCTTGTCAACCCCTCACGGTCCCTCGTCGCGATCGAGAATGGCTCGGTAACGGGGCGTTCGATCGGCGGTGGCGCAACGAATCTCGTCCTTGACCTGAAGACACGGCACCAGCGCGGCGAGGACAAGGTCAACTACGAGTTGAACATCGGCTCGCGTCAGTTCAAATGCACCACAGTCCCCATTTTCCGGCCCGACTACGGCCTCGTCGGGGCGGTTTGCATCAATGTCGACACTCACTTTCTGCGCGAGGCCGTGGTTGGAGATGAGGACAGGCTCGACGCCTTCGTCGATAATCTTCTTCGCACCGACTTCGCACTCGAAGAGAACATCCTGTCCAAGGACGAGTATCAGAACTCGCTGAACGGAAAGCGACACTATCTCGATGAGGCCATTCGGGTCAGGGGCAGCGCGAGGCAAGAGCGGAAACTCGCAGCAATCATGTTCTCCGACATCGTTGGATTCACAGCTCTGATGGGAGAGGATGAAGGGGCGACCCTGCGGATCATCGAGGCCAACGACGAGATCCACCGCAAAGCGTTTGTGACGAGTGGCGGTCGGCTCCTCAAGAAGCTCGGGGACGGCATGCTCGCAAGCTTCGATTCCGCCTCGGGTGCGGTGGCCTGCGCTCGAGAGATCCAGGACGCCGTGGACGACGATGGCCGGTACAAGATTCGAATAGGCATCCATCTCGGCGAAATAATCGAATCCGACGGTGATGTGCACGGCGATGGGGTGAACATCGCATCCCGAATCCAGGGCGAGCTCGACCCCGGAGAGATCGGGATGTCGAAGGTTGTCTACGACAACATCAAGAACAAGGAAGGTCTGTCGACAACTCTGCTCGGAGAGCGCAATCTGAAGAACGTTGACACCCCAGTCACTCTTTACCTACTCAACGCTTGATTCCACTTCGAAGACCGTGCAGTGACGACAGATAGCTCCACCGACTCATTCGAGGAGTTCAAGAACTCGTTCTCCTACGGGTCCAGAACCGATCTGTCGTTCAAGTTTCTCAAAGGGCTCAGCTCCGAAGAGGCGGGAGAATTCCTCGGAAGAGTTCTCCAAGAAGTTGGTGAGCTGTTCGACGGGACATCGACCGATCGGCTCATCGACCTCGTGTACGAGTGGCAGGTGAAGGGATACCAGCCTAAAGCCGCGGCAAAAAGGCCGTACGTGTATGAAGACCGCCCCTTCACTCCTCTCGCCAAGCCCCTGAGTGAAACGTCGATCGGTTTGGTCACCTCGTCGGGCCACTTCGTTACGGGCGACGACCAATCTGGTCTCGACCAGGATGACATGACACAGGATTGGGCCATAGCCCGAATGAACGACTTCCTCCGGGCCGTCCCGGTCTTGAGCGAGATCCCCAAAGATCTGCCTGCCGCGGAACTCCGGGTTCGTCATCCCGGATACGACATCAGGTCGGTGTCTCATGATCCTGAGGTCGCCCTGCCGAGACTGCCCCTCGAACAAGCTCAGGAGGACGGCCGAATAGGAAGACTCTCCCCCACCTTGTATTCCTTTGTCGGAGCCTGTTCGCAAGGTCGGCTCAAGAACGAGTTGGACGATTGGATACATCGTTGGAAGAACCAGGGCATTGAGGCGCTCTTCCTGGTGCCTGTCTGACCGGTCTGTCATGTGTCGGTCGGACACATCGCCAGAAAAGCCGAAACCGAAGGTCTTCCAACCGTCACCGTGATCGTTCGGTCGTTCAGACACGTCGCCGAGGAGATGGGTTTGCCCCGCACCGTGGTGACACGCCACCCGATGGGTCGCCCTCTGGGGCCACCCGGTGATCACGAGACTCACAAACGCGTTGTCGGGGCCGCCCTCACCCTGCTGGAGACGGCCACCGAAGGCGGCATCGTCATCGAGCTAGAGGAGCCTTACCGCCCACGCTGAGCCGATTACTTCGGATCCATCTCCCCGGCGTCGATCACCGATCTGTAGGCGTCGAGTGCAGCTCTGACGGTTGCGATCCGGTCTGGATGGCTGTCGCAGCCACCAACCCGGCGGTGGTCAGCCCTTCATCCACAGGTGTCTAGAAAGCCGTCACGGGAGTCCGGGTGCTTGTCAGCCCAGGCACAACCTGTGTAAGACGAGTAGCGTTGGTTTCCACATGGAGTGGAAACGCGGCAGCGAGTACTCCGTAATGATCCACGGAGCGGAAGAGCCTCAGCGGCTCATCTACGTCTTCGGCGCGTCGGCGGGAGGCCGATTCCTGCCTGAGCTCTCCGAACTTCATGTTTTTGTCGACAAGGATGGCCGGCAGGTTGAATACCAGGCCAACGAGATCGTCTCCGTCGTCTCCTGGTTCCCCAAAACGGAGATAACGGTGGACCTATCGGATCCCAAGCCGTCAACAACGGCACCGAAAGCCGCCAGGGACACCGAGAATCAATCCTGACAACCGTATCTTGGCTGACTCCTAGCTCTGGCTCACCGAATCAGTCTGACTTCGCGAATTGGGATCAGAGTTGACCGATCGGGGTCGGGATGCATTTTCACCTCACCTTGCCCCTTGACTTCGAGACGTCTGGT
>JAUXMQ010000028.1 GCA_030623125.1 Acidimicrobiia bacterium | reverse complement strand
TGTTAGTCATGTCAAGGGGAGTTAGCTGACGTCACGGCCCAGATTGGCGAACCGGGTGAACTCGGGTTGAAAGGTCATCTCAACCGGACCCGTCGAACCGGCGCGGTGCTTGGCGACGATCACCTCGGCTATTCCCCTCTTCTCCTGATCCTCAGGGTGGTAGTACTCGTGGCGGTAGATGAACATCACCACGTCGGCATCCTGCTCGATCGCCCCGGACTCCCGGAGGTCGGCAAGCCGAGGGCGCTTATCCTCCCTCTGCTCCAGCGACCGGTTCAACTGCGACAACGCGATGATCGGAACTCCGAGCTCTCTGGCGAGGTTCTTGAGATTCCTGGTGATCTCCGAAATCTCCTGTTGGCGATTCTCTCGGTTGGACGACTCCATCAATTGCAAATAGTCGACCACGACAAGGGAGAGTCCCTTCCTTCGCTTTAGCCGGCGGCACTTGGCCCGGATGTCGGTGACCGTGACCACAGGGGAGTCATCGATGTAGATAGGCGCTTTGTACATCCTCCCTGCGGCATCAACCACCCTCTGCCAGAGCGGGCCCAACTGACCGGCTCGCAGTTTCATCGAGTCGACCTTCCCTACAGAAGACAGGATCCTCTGGACCAGCTCCTCCTTCGACATCTCGAGGGAGAAGATCGCCACCGATTCGTCCAGAGTGGCCACATTGATGGCGATACCCAGGGCCAACGAACTCTTCCCCATGCCCGGCCTCGATGCCACGACAACGAGGTTGGCCGGTTGGAGACCAGCCAGTTTCCGGTCGAGATCCACGTAGCCGGTGGCCAGCCCGGTGAGCTCACTTCCCCTTTGCTCCATCAGCTCGATCTGCTCGAGAACATCACTCAGCATCGGTCCCACTTCGACAAGAGTCTGCGAAGAGCGTCTCTCGGCGACACCGAGCACGGCCTGCTCTGCCCTGTCGAGCACCATGGCGATCTCCTCGTCGAGGTTGAAAGCCACATCGGTGACCGACGCCCCGGCACGGATCAACTCGCGCCTTTTGGCGTGCTCCTCGACTATTCCCGCGTAATAGGAGATGTTGGAGGTTGAGGGAACGATGTCGACCAGACGCGCCAGGTATTGGACCCCGCCAACCTTCTCCAGCTCGCCATGTCGTCGCAAGACCTCAGAGACGGTGACGGCATCGATCGCCTGGTTGGAATCGAAGAGCTCTCGCATGCCCTCGAAGATGGCCTGATGCGCCGGTACGTAGAAGTCCTCCGGATGAATCTGATCCATGACCTCATTGACCGCGTCCACGGAGAGGAGCACAGCCCCGATAATCGACTCCTCTGCCTCACGCGAATGCGGAGGATTGCGGTAGCCAGGCCGCAGCTCGCTTTGTTCGGTCATTCCGGTCATTTACGTCCTCTCCAACAAGATGCCACATGCCACCGACAGATTTGGGTCTCGACGCGCAAGACCCCGCCGGACGGGGAAGTGGAAACCGCCTTCAGCGGGGGAAGTGGACCGAACATAGACCACCGCACACGTCACCCCAACTCAAAGCGATGATTGTTTTTCGCGGTGGAAGAGATTGACAGTCAACCGCGAAACTTGTGACTAGATCGAGTGGATCAGGCCGGAATGATGTCGAGGGTGAGAGGGAACTCCACCTCGGTGTGGACCTTGATCTGGATCTCGTGGAGACCGATCGCTTTGATCGACTCGTCCATCTCGACCTGACTCTTCTCCAACTCGATACCGGTGAAACGCTTGATACCCTCAACGACATCGGCCACCGAGACCGATCCGTATAGCTGGCCTTCGTCGCCCGCCTGGGCCGCGAGAACCACACGGCTACCCACGAGCTGGGTGGCTATCGCCTCTGCAAGATCCTTCGCCTTCCGCTCGGCTTCAAGACGTGTCTCACGGATGTTCTCGGCCGCCGCAAGGGCGCCATCGTTTGCCTTGATGGCGTATTTCCGTGGCAGCAGATAGTTGCGGGCGAACCCGTCGGCAACGTCGACAACGTCGCCCCGCTTGCCCAGATCCACCACGTCAGACGTGAGTATCAGCTTCATCGAGTACCCACATAGGGGAGAAGGGCCATCTCACGAGCGTTCTTGACGGCTGTCGCCACTCTGCGCTGATCACGCGGGCACAGACCCGACACGCGACGACTACGGATCTTTCCTCGATCCGAGACGAACTTGCGCAGGAAAGACGCGTCCTTCCAATCGAGGGCGCCTCCCTGAGCACAGACGGCGCAAGGCTTCGGCTTGCCCCTGCGGTAGTTCTCGCGTCGACCCCCCCGGGTTGCCCGCGGGGCTCTCTTGTTCTTACGTGGCATTGAATCGTCTCCTAGAAGGGTGCTTCATCGGGCCCAAAGTCATCACGGGCCACGGGCGCCGTCGCCGACGCGCTGTCGGACTTCTTGTCGCTTGACCAGTCGCCACCCTGACGCTGGGTCTTGTTGACCGTGGCAGTGGCCCAGCGCAGGGACGGCCCGATCTCGTCGATTTGAATCTCCACGACGGAGCGCTTATCGCCTTCCTGGGTCTCCCAGCTCCTCTGCTCGAGACGACCGCTCACGATCACCCTCGCCCCCTTCTGCAGCGACTCGGCCACCTGCTCGGCCTGTTCACGCCAGATGGTCCCGGTGAAAAAGCTGGTGCTCTCCTGCCATTCGCCGTCCTGACCGCGCCAGCGACGGTTGACGGCCATACGGATCTTGGCCATGGCGACGCCCGACGGGGTGAACCGGAGTTCCGGGTCATCGACGAGGTTGCCGATGAGAGTGACGTTGTTTGACATCTTTTTCTCCTCTATTCCTGTCTCACACCCGACTATGCCGTGCCAGTGGGACGGATTCCAGTGCTATTCACCCGGACGAACGATCTTGTGCCTCACGACCTCATCGGTGAGGGTGAGCATTCGGTCGATCGAGTCAACGGCGCCGGGCTCGGCCTGAACGGAAAGCACCGAGTAAAAGCCCTCAGACATGTGGGCGATCTCGTAGGCGAATCTGCGTTTGCCCCAGAGATCGCGTTTGGTGACTGTGACACCGCTGTCTGAGAGATACGACTCGAGTTCGGTGATCTTGGCCTCAACGTCGTCCTCGGTCAGATCTGGTCGATGAATCGTCATTATCTCATAACCGCGCATGTGACCTCCTGTGGACATCCGGTCGGAAGGCCCCACCAACATGATGGAGCAGGGGTTTTCGTGGCACCGTGCGGCGCGAGACGCCGGTGCGGGACCAAATGGTAGACGACGTCAGCTGCTGTCGATAGTCGAGAGACCGATGCCGGGCCGAAAGTCGTACCTGCCCTGAGGAGTCTCCAGCACCGATGCAATCGGCCCCGGTGACCGGTAGGACGTGCATGTATTGGCGAAGCACGGCTCCATCTCCGCCGATCCGACAAGGACGCCATCCGAATCGAACCACCAGATGTCGAGAGTCATTGGCGTGTTGAACATGGAGAATGTCGTCGACTGCTCCGACTCGTAGACGAAGAGCATCCCGTCTATGCCACGAGGAAGCCGATCGACCCCCATCAGGCCCTGCTGACGCTTGATGGGTTGGTCGGCGACCCAGACGGTCAGTGGCTCTCCACCAACCTCGATATCGGCCTGGGAAAACGTCGAGGCTGGTGTTGCCTGGGAACAAGCGGAGACTCCGAGCACAAGCAACAGGACGACCGCAGGCCAATTCGTAGTCGAGGTCATGAGCGTGTGCAGTTATGTGGACACAGGCTACGTGTCTGCACACGCTTGACGTACCCACTCGATGTCGTCGACGTGATCGTCGGCGCCACCCGGTGTTTCCACTACAACCGGGGCGACGGCAGTGGCAATTGCCAGGGCCAGGTCTTCGATGGGAATCTCCCCCTTACCGAGATTCTGATGACGGTCCCGGCGCGAGTCGAAACGGTCCTTGGAATCGTTGGCGTGCACCAGGTCGATGCGGCCGGTGGCCTCCAGGACTCGCTCGACAAGACCGTCGAACGGCTCCCCGCCGGCCCACGAGTGACAGGTGTCCAGAACCAGGCCAACGCCAAAACCGCCAATCTCATCCCATAGGCGCGCAATCCACTCGACACGACGTGCCAGCGCCTTGTCCCCACCGGCGGTGTTCTCGATCAGGACCAACATGTCCGTCTCCAGCGCCTTCAAGGCCTTTCGCCATCGGATGAGCCCTTCCTCCTGGAGACCGTCGCCCGTCACATGACCGCCATGAACCACAACGGCGGCGGCATTGATGTCGGCGGCGGCGTCGCATGTGTCCTGAAGAATCTTCCTGCTCGGTATTCGAACCCGGTTGTTGTCGGCACAGACATTGATCAGATACGGAGCGTGGACGTAAACGGGAATTGGGGAGTTTCGCAGTGCGGCGGCGTCGTCTCTGGGTAGCGGCTTCTTCCATGACTGGGGATTGGAGAGGAAGATCTGAACCAGATCGGCTCCTCTCACCTCTGCCTCGGCGAGCGGATCCCCGGAAGGGGTATGAGCGCCGACGAGAGTCACTCCTCCTCCAGGCTCGCCAACATTCGGTCGGCTCGATCCCTCGTTGTCTTACGTGCCATAGCAACCGCGCAATCGACGATCTTGTCGGCGACGTCGGACGGATCCTCGGACCAGTCCTCTGCCAGCACACCCACCTTGTCGTCCTCGACCCATCTCGCGCCCCACGGGGTTTCGGGCAGGCCCTCCCGGCTCAACACCGTGATGAGAAGAAGGTGAACCACATCACCCTCATCGTTGATCTCACCACCGGTGACATCGTCGATGTCCTCCCAGAGAATGAGCGACGGCTGGCGGAACGGACCGTTGATTTTCAGCGCCAGACCTTCGTCGCGACACTCGATGACCTTGGTGGGGACGAACAGCTCTTTCAGACCCCACAGAACGATGAATCCGGCAAACAAAGCCATGACCCACGCCCAGATGACATCCCGAGGCTCATAGATCTGGGTGTCCTCCGGTCTGAACACGATCTCGCGGAGCCAGTTGGTGATGCGTCGGTTGGTCAGAACGTCCAGCGAGATCACCAACAGCGGGATGCCCGCCATGGCCATCAGCCACATCTTGACGGCCGATCTCCTCACGACAAGGGTCACGTATCCACCCCCAGGTCAGATGGTGTCGTCAGCGCCACATGAGGGATGCCCAACTCTGCAAAATTACGGGCTGCGAGTCCCTCTGATCGGTCCACGAGTGCAATTGCCTGAACAATAACGAGACCTTCCTCGAGGGCATGGCGGGCAGCCTCGACCGCCGCTCCACCCGTTGTTGTCGTGTCTTCGAGGATGGCGACTCTGGCGTCCGGGCCGACCGGCCCCACCAGTCTTCCTCCGATGCCGTGATCCTTGGCCGTTTTCCTTATCGAGAACGCCTTGAGACCATGACCGTTTTCGGCTGCGACCATCGCTGTGGCTATGGCGATCGGGTCTGCGCCCATGGTCATCCCACCGACCGCAACGACCTCAGGGGCGAGAACCTCATAGACAGCCCGACCGACGACCCACGCTCCCCGACCATCGAAGGTGGTCTGACGGGCATCGAGATACCACGACGAAACAGCCCCGGACCGCAGGGTGAACGGGCCATCTGTTCTCAACGCATGGGTCTTCAGGTGCTCGATCAGAGCGTCTCTTGTCACGACCCCATCGTATTGGTGACAGACGACCAACGGCTATTGCCGGGGCACTAGGTTTACATGCGTGGATCTCCTCCTGGTCAGACATGGTCAGCCCGACTGGGCTCCCGACAGACTGATTCGCAACGACCCCGGGCTCACAGAGTTGGGCCAGGCACAGGCCGCCCGGGTAGCCCACCGCCTGGCATCGCTGGAGCGTGTCGACGAGCTATGGGTGTCCTCGATGACTCGCGCAGTGCAGACGGCCGAGTTGGTCACCGCCGACCTCGACCACGGGCACGAGGTGTACGACTGGCTGCAAGAGATCAACAATCCTCCAGAGTGGGAAGGAGCACCCGTCGAGGAGATCGAGCGACACTTCAAGGAAGCCGACACACGCTCGGTCGAAGAGATGTGGGATGGGCTCCCCGGTGGCGAGTCCTTCAGAGCATTTCACGAGCGCGTCGTCAGCGGACTCGCCGAGACCCTCGATTCACATGGGATTCGACCAACGGGCCCTGGCCATCAGCACCTGTGGACCGTCGACGACCCCGATCGGCGAGTGATCATCGTCGCCCACGCCGGAACCAACGCGGTGATTCTTGGCCACCTGCTTGGTCTTGAACCCGTTCCCTGGGAGTGGGAGCGGTTCCGGCAGCCGCATACCGGTGTGTCGCGATTGACCATGACCAGAATCAGCACCGGATGGGCATTCTCCCTGAGACAGCTTGGCAACGTTGCCCACCTTCACCCGGGGATGGTCACCGTCTGAAACCGCTACTTGCGTCGCATTTGATCAAATTGGCCGCCTAGCAGCCCGAGCCTGTCAGAGAATGCCCAACTCCGCGAGATCCGATGTGATCAGATAGAGACCCGACGCCTCGACACAGACTTCATCGTCGACCAGCAGCTCTCCCGAAGTGAGCAGTCTTCTCCCCCGGCGCTCATCGACTCTGGCCCGCACCAGGATCGGATCGGTCACCTGAACGGGCCGCCGGTACTTGAGCTCCATCTTGGCGGTAACCGACATCACCCTCAGGTCGAGGATGCCTGCCCACACCAGCATCTCGTCGAGGGCTGTGGCTGCCACGCCTCCGTGAAGTGAAGTGCCTGCACCCCGGTATTCCTCCCGAGGGTTGAAACGAGCGCTTACCAACCCCTCATCCAGGGAAAACTCGTCGAGATGAAGACCGAGGGGATTCTCACGGCCGCATGCAAAACACCCGTCGTCGTAGTGGCGTCTCATCTGATCGACGAGGGTTGCGGTGTCCTTGCTCAGAGTTACAGGCCTATTGACCGAAGCGGCGGCTTCTGCCGGTGAAGTCACGGAGCGCGCGTAGGAAATCGACATGGCGGAAAGCCGGCCAGTTGACGTCGACAAACACGAACTCGGCGTATGCCGACTGCCACAACAGGAACCCGGAGAGACGGGACTCGCCCGAGGTGCGAATCAAGAGATCAGGATCGGGCAGATCGGCCGAGTACATGTGGGCTGCGAGGGCGTCTGAGCTGATCTGACTAGCAAGCTCATCCTCGGGGACGCCCCTCTCCACGAGCTCAGCGACGAGGTCCTTGGCGGCGTCAACGATCTCCTGACGCCCCCCATAGCCCATTGCGATATTGAGTATTCGCGAGCCTTTGGGGTGTGCCTCCTCTGCACTCTTGGCCGCAGAGACCAGATGATCGGGCAGCAGGTCGAGGCTCCCGATGAACTTGATCGCCATGTCGTAGTCGTCACAAAGCGGAGGCAGCCTCTCGAAGAGCTCGATGAGAACCTCGAAATACGGGTCGAGCTCCTCAGGATCACGGGAGAGATTCTCCTTGGAAAGGACCCATGCGGTGACAACAGGGATATCGAACTCGTTGGCCCAGCCCAGAAACTCGGCGAAGCGGGCCATTCCCACCCGGTATGACTCCGTGTACGAGGCAAGGCCTTCCTCTCGAGCGTGTCGTCGGTGCCCATCGAGCACGACCCCGATGTGCTGTGGCAGACGATCATGAGCCAGCTCGGCGCTGAGACGTCGCTCGTAGATTCGATAGAGAAGACCGAAGGCCATGACGGTGTTTCATCGTACCGGCGAGAAGACGAATACCCTGTTCTCAGTGGACCGTCTCACTCTCGGAAGAATGCAAAACCCCATCAGGGGGTTCCTCCACGGGGGCGCCGCTGTTGCGACTGTCGTCGGTCTCGTATTCCTGATCATCCGTGCCTGGGGCAGTGCAGCTGCGTTGGCAGGTGCTCTGATCTTCGGCCTGGCCTTGCTGGTGATGTACATCGTCTCGTCTCTCTATCACTCCATCCCCTGGGGCCAACGGTGGAAGACCCGTCTGCAGAGAGTCGACCACTCGATGATCTATCTAGTCGTGGCAGGCACCTTCACTCCCGTCGCCATTGCCGTCCTCGACGGTGTATCCCTGGCGGTCAGCCTGAGCGTGCTTTGGGGCATAGCGGCAACCGGGATCGTTATGAAGTCTCTGCTTCCGAATGTCAAGACATGGCTCTCGGTGTCATTGCAGCTCTCGATGGGCTGGATTGCGATCGCCTGGGTACCGCGGATCGTCGAGGAACTCGGGTGGAGCGCCGTGGTTCTGATCCTCCTTGGGGGTCTCTGCTACACGGTCGGGGCAGTGATCTTCCTGGCCAAGTGGCCAAAACTCCTACCCAGGAGCTTCTCCTACCACGAGTTGTTCCACGTTCTCGTGGTCACGGCAAGCGTCCTCCACTTCATGGCGATCTGGCTCTACGCCATCCCGGCGACGAGCTAGCGAGCCAGTCGCAACCACCTACGGGCCACTAGGAAGCAACGGCTCCTCGGCACACATCGCTTCAACATCCGTGATCTCCGTCGGAACCGCGGATGTCATGTTCTCGTGGCCGTCGGCCGTGACATAGATGTCGTCTTCGATGCGCACGCCGATCCCGAGGAACTCCCGTGGGACTTGGTGTGTGATCGTCTTGGCGTTCTCTTTCTCTTCAGCATCTTTCGCCGAGGCTGCTGCCGGCCCAAGACGTATGCGGCGCTCATTTCGCTCGTCGAGGTCGTAGGCGAGAAGTGTCAGCTCAATCTCTGCCTTGTCCGGG
>JAUXMQ010000039.1 GCA_030623125.1 Acidimicrobiia bacterium | reverse complement strand
CTGGTGGCCGCGCCGTGACGGAGAAGGAGTTACTGGGAGGTATGTCGTTCGATCAGATTCATCGCGGGCTTCCCGACGAGACGCCATGGTTCTTTCGTACCGTCCTAGCCGGTAGACGGTTTCTGATCGTGACCTTCGTGACCACGGTGTTCCTCGGTGTGATCGCCGCGAACAACCCGGAGTGGCTATTGCGAATCGACAAACCGGTTTCGGAGTGGGTTCGAGGGTGGGAGGGTTCGCTACTCTTCGCCAAGGTTGTAACCAGTCTTGGATCTCCGAACCTCGCCATCGGGGTCGGTCTGATCGCTGTTGCTTTTCTGTGGCGCCGATGCCGTGCCTCGGCCCTCACTCTTGTCGCTCTGGTCGCAGCCGCCCTCACCGTCGACACCGTGCTCAAGGTGATTGTCGATCGGGCGCGGCCGCCCAACCCGGCGGTCAGCACGATGTTTGGCTCCTTTCCGAGCGGTCATGTCATCCACGCCGTCATCATCTTTGGTCTTGTCCCATTCCTCCTTTGGATCCTGACAAATCGGCCAGCTGTCTTGAGGCTTGGCTTCGTGGTGTTCGCCGTGGTTGTGTTATTCGTCGCCTGGAGTCGGGTTCGTCTGGGAGCACACTGGCCGTCGGATGTGATCGCCAGCCTCTTCATCGGGGCCTCACTGCTGCTTGGAGCGGAGCAACTGCTCACATCGACGTGGTCCGCCGAGCGTTGTGCCATGCTCGGTCATCACCCGACTTTCCCATGACGAAGCCGGGGAGCCACCTCAGACCTTCCACTCCTCGTTTCAAGCCTTGAAAGTGCCTGGTCTCGGCTGCATCTCGGGTGCGGCGTAACCCTTCTCCCGGGGAAATTTGCCTTCGGTGTCGTCGTAGCTGAGCTGGAGGACGGGGACAGAGACATCGGCGGGCCGCTGGTAGTACCGGTTGGCCTCGAACACGATTTCTCCGGGGTTGGGGACCGGCTCCGGAATAATCTGGTGTGGCCACTCATCGAACGTGACGAGCTGACCCGGTAGGAGTGCCTCCCCGTCGCGGACACGGCTGCCCAGCGTATTGATGACGCCGGCAGCGGTGTTGGGCCCCACGCCAAAGATCAACAGCTCGGGGTGAGCCAGTCCGAACAGCCCGACCGTGTAGGCGAACGCTGGATCGTCGGATTGCGAGCATTCACATTCTGGTCGGCTGCAGAAACTTCCTCCAACGTATTGGATGAACCAGCCATACTGCCGGATCTTTTCTGCCACATTTGCGTCCTCCTGGTCGAGCCAGGCCTGTGTTCGAGCATCCATCACTCACTCCCTTCAAGTCTGTCCGATGGATCAGTGCTCAACGTACGGGGGGCCACCGACAGAAACGGCGGCGGCCCGTCGGTGTGGTTCCCGCTCCTCTAGGATCGGTTGCCATGACTTACCAAGACGTTTATGAGCGTTCACTTGCCGAGCCGGAGGCGTTTTGGGGCAAGGCGGCCGAGTTGATCGATTGGGACGTGGTCCCACAGCAGGTACTGGACGATTCTCGCCCGCCGTTTTATCGGTGGTTCCCGGACGGGGTTCTCAACACTTGTCACAACGTCCTCGATCGCCACGTGGACGGCGGACGGGCGGATCAGTTGGCGTTGATCTACGACTCGCCGGTAACCGACACCGTCAAGTCGTTTACCTACAGGGAATTCCGCGACGAGGTCGCCATATTGGCGGGTGCGCTTTCCGACCTCGGAGTGAAGAAGGGCGACAGGGTCATCATCTACATGCCGATGGTGCCCGAAGCCGCCATGGCCATGCTCGCTTGTGCCCGGATTGGCGCCATCCATTCGGTGGTGTTCGGAGGCTTCGCGGCCAACGAGTTGGCCACGAGGATTGACGACGCACAACCGACCGTGATTCTCTCGGCGAGCTGTGGGATAGAGCCCGGACGGATCGTCGAGTACAAGCCGTTGCTCGATGCGGCAATTGACCTCGCTGATCACAAGCCGAGAACGGTGATGGTGCTTCAACGTCCCCAGGCTCGAGCGACCATGGTAGAGGGCAGGGACGTCGATTGGTTGGAGAGGGTGAGCTCTGCGTCGCCGGTTGACTGTGTGCCCGTGGCAGCGACGGATCCGCTCTATATCCTCTACACGTCAGGAACCACAGGAGAGCCCAAGGGAATCGTGCGCGACAACGGTGGCCACGCGGTGGCATTGGCCTGGTCGATGCAATCGCTATACGGCGTTGAGCCGGGCGAGACTTATTGGGCAGCGTCGGATCTCGGCTGGACTGTGGGGCACTCCTACATCGTGTATGCGCCGCTGTTTCACGGATGCACCACCATCCTCTACGAGGGCAAGCCGGTCGGAACCCCCGACCCGGGTGCGTTTTGGCGTGTGATCGCCCAGCACGGCGTCTCCGTCCTCTTCACAGCTCCCACCGCCTTCCGGGCGATAAAACGCGACGACCCCGATGGCGAGTTCATCGCCCGCTACGACCTCTCGAAGTTTCAGACGCTGTTCCTGGCTGGCGAGCGCTGCGACCCCGATACACTCCATTGGGCAGAAGAGAAGCTGGGCGTTCCTGTGATCGACCACTGGTGGCAGACCGAAAGCGGCTGGCCGATGGCCACCAATCCGATCGGCATTGAGACCTTTCCCATCAAACCGGGCTCTCCAACCCTTCCTGTACCGGGTTATGACATCAGAGTGCTCAAGGAGAGCGGTGAGGAGTGCGACCCGGGCGAGATCGGTGCCATCGTCGTACGCCTCCCCCTGCCTCCGGGAACGCTGCCGACACTTTGGAACGCCGATGATCGGTTCCTCGACGCCTACATGAATACGTACCCAGGGTTCTACCTCACCGCGGATGCGGGGTACAAGGACGACGACGGTTACGTCTACATCATGAGCCGTATTGATGACATCATCAACACGGCCGGTCACAGGCTGTCGACGGGGGCGATGGAAGAGGTCCTGGCCGAGCATCCCGACGTGGCGGAGTGCGCCGTCATCGGTGTTGCTGATGAGCTGAAGGGTCAGCTTCCGATCGGGTTTGTCGTTCTGGCTGCCGGCGCCGACCGGGATCCGGCCGAGGTCGAGTCCGAACTGGTGGCCATGATCCGGGAGCGGATCGGCCCGGTTGCCTCCTTCAAGCAGGCGAGTGTGGTCGCCCGGCTTCCCAAGACACGTTCGGGAAAGATCCTCCGGGGGACCATGCGCAATATCGCCGATGGAGAAGAGTGGACGATGCCGGCCACGATCGACGACCCGGCAATCCTCGACGAGATCGGTGTCGCCCTCTCATCGATGGGGTATGGGAAGGAGCAGCAGTGACCCTGTCAATAGCCGCCGGCCCAACCGACACCCCCTTGTTGTCCTCGACCATCGGCGCCAACCTCGAGGCCACAGTGGATCGATTTCCCGATCGAGAGGCTCTCGTGGTCGTGCATCAGGGGATTCGTCAGACCTGGGCTGAGTTTTACAACACCATCAATGAGGTGGCCAAAGGCCTCATGGCAGTGGGAATCCAGGTCGGCGACCGGGTCGGCATGTGGAGCCCCAACTTCGCCGAGTGGATCTACATCCAGTACGCCACAGCCAAGATCGGCGCCATCCAGGTCAACATCAATCCTGCCTATCGGGTCAACGAGCTCCAGTACGCCCTCGACCAGTCTGGCTGCCGTCTCCTGGTGACACGCACCGAGTATCTGACTTCGGGATACCGTGACATGGTCGAAGAGGTTGCCCCCGGTCTCCCGGATCTCGAAAAGGTGATCTACTTCGACACCGACGACTGGTCGGAGTTGATCGAAGGGGGGGCGACGGTGTCCGGCGACGAGCTGACTGCTCGGGCCGACTCTCTCGACCCAGGTGACCCGATCAACATCCAGTACACATCCGGCACCACGGGGCGTCCAAAGGGCGCCACTCTCAGCCATCGAAGCATTCTCAACAACGCTCTTTTTGTCGGCGACGCCTGCGCCTACACCGAAGACGATCGGATCTGCATCCCTGTTCCGTTCTATCACTGTTTCGGCATGGTCATGGGCAACCTGGCTTGCTCGGTATTCGGTGCCGCCATGGTGGTGCCGTCACCGACATTCGATCCTGAAGCCGTGTTGCAAACGCTTCAGGACGAGAGATGCACCTCGCTCTACGGGGTCCCCACCATGTTCGTCGCCGAGCTAGGTCACGCGGATCTGGCGGATTTCGACCTGTCTGCCCTGCGCACCGGCATCATGGCCGGGTCACCGTGCCCGACGGAGGTGATGCGCAGCGTCATCGACGACATGGGCATGGCGGAGGTCACCATCGCATACGGCATGACCGAGACATCTCCTGTCTCCACCCAGACGAGCACCGACGACTCCGTCGAGCATCGGGTTACGACCGTTGGGCGAGTTGGCCCGCATGTCGAGTCCAAGATCGTCGACCCCGAAACCGGGGAGGTGGTTCCCCGCGGCGAGGAGGGCGAATACTGCACCCGGGGCTACCACGTGATGCTGGGCTATTGGAACGATTCTGAGATGACTGCCGAAGCCATTGATGCTGATGGGTGGATGCACTCGGGCGACCTGGCCACCATGGACGACGACGGCTACGTCAACATCGTTGGTCGGATAAAGGACATGATCATCCGTGGCGGCGAGAACATCTATCCCCGCGAGATCGAGGAGTTCCTCTACTCCCACCCGGCCATCGCCGATGCCCAGGTCATAGGGGTTCCCGACGAAAAATACGGCGAGGAGATCATGGCCTGGGTCCAGCTTGCCCCCGGCGAAGAGCTAACCGAGGAGGAGTTGAAGGACTTCTGCAGAAACAAGATCGCCCACTTCAAGATTCCCCGATACGTCAGGTTCGTCAGCGAGTTCCCGATGACGGTCACCGGCAAGGTTCGCAAGGTCGAGATGCGTGACAAGTCGATCGCCGAGCTCGGCCTGGACGCTACTGCGGCCACGGCCTAACACGGCAATGCAGACCGGACCCAACGTGAGCACCCTCATCGATGGGTGGCTCGAAGCCGGGCGAGGGTCGGAGACCGCGCTGATAACGGCAGACAACGAGGCATGGTCTGCCGACAGGCTCCACGCCGCGGTGTGCAATGTTGCGGGTCAGCTCGCCGATGCCGGGGTTAGGAGAGAAGATCGTTTGTTGCTGGTGCTGGACGACACACCTGCGTTTCCGGCGACATTCCTGGGGGCCATGCGCATCGGGGCAATCCCGGTACCGGTCAACTTTCTAGCCCGTCCTGAAGACTTCGGCTATTTCCTGGATGACTCCTATGCGGTGGCCGCGGTCGTCGATCATGCCTTTCTGGAGATTGTCGGTCCTCAGATCGCTTCCCGGCCCGATGTGCGTCTGATAGTCGGCAACGGGACGGCGCCCGACGATGCCGACTCCCTCGACGAATGGATGAGAGCCGATGTCGGCGATTTCACTCCGGTCACCACACACCCCGATGACATGGCGTTCTGGCTGTATTCGTCGGGCTCGACGGGTCTGCCGAAGGGCGTGATTCACCGTCACGCCGACATCGCGGCAACCTGCACCGCATACGCAGAATCGGTGTTGGGCATCGGTCAGAGCGACGTGGTCTTCTCGAGCACGAAGATGTTTCATGCCTACGGTCTTGGCAACAACCTGAGTTTCCCGTTGTGGACAGGAGCGACATCTGTCTACCTGACAGGTCGGCCATCCCCCGACCGGCTACTGGAGCGGATTCGCAGTCAGAGACCGTCTGTGCTCTTCACGGTGCCTGCCCTGTACAACGCGATGCTCGCCGACCCACAGTTCGACGAGACGGACTGGTCGGCGGTGCGGACGGCCGTCTCCGCCGCCGAACCGTTGCCGCCGGAGATCTGGAGGCAATTCCTCGATCGCACCGGTCTCGAGATCCTCGACGGCATCGGCTCAACAGAACTGCTCCACATTTACTGTTCGAATCGGGAGGCCTCGGTGAAGCCCGGTACCACCGGCGTGCCCGTTGACGGCTACTCACTCGAGATCCGTGATGTCGACGGCGAGCTTTGTGAGACAGACGAAGCGGGGGAGATGTGGGTCAAGGGCCCCAGCGCTCTGAGTGCCTACTGGCATCAGCTGGATCGCACCAGGGACAAGATCCGTGGCGACTGGTTCCTTTCCGGTGATCGCTACCGCAGGGACGCCGACGGCTTCTACACCTACATGGGCCGGGTCGACGACATGATGAAAATCGGCGGTCTTTGGGTCAGCCCGATCGAGATCGAGAACCGATTGATGGAACATGAGGCGATACATGAGGCCGCAGTTGTCGCGGTCGACATCGACCACCGTTCGAGGATCAAGGCCACCGTGATATTGGCTGAAGGACACCATGACGGGGAGGAACTCACCTCCTCGCTTCAGAAGTGGTGCAAGGCTGCACTTCAGCGTCACGAGTTCCCTCATGTGGTTGAGGTCGTCGACGACTTTCCGAGAACAGCCACAGGAAAGATCCAGCGATTCAGGCTGCGCGATTAGCGCAGTTAGGGGAGCTTGACGTACAGGAATTCTTCCGGCATGTTGTGGATACCCTTGGTCGGCGGGGCGATCCATCCTGCGAACTTTCCCGGGTCTAACTCAGGCTGCATGAGACCCTGAATGAAGGCCTCATCGTCTGAGTCGGGCAGCCAACTGCCCCGTTCTGAGGCCCACTGATCTTCGGCCAGAACATTGCCCGTGGGCGACACATAGATACCCGAGAACTCCCCTATGGCACGATTGAAGGCAATGTGCGGCAGTCGGATCTCGAAGTCGATCCCGGTGTCGGCTATCACCCGATTCCACCGTTTCACCCCACCCGAGCAGTCGCCGATGAAATCGTCGCGCAACCTTGCATTCAGAGCGTTCAACGCCGGCACTTCGATCAGACGCAACTCCCCGTCGACCAGCTTGGTCACCGGGTATGTCGCTGCCAGAAGCTGGTGGTCGTCCTCCAGTCGCTCTTCGTGATAGCGCCCTTTGATCCCGGCGTTGAAGAAGTTGGCGGCGTTGGTCGACTCCTCGGAGCCAAAGAGGTCCAGGGTCAGTGAGAAGTGGAGGTTCGTCTTGCGCTGAATGGTGGGAAGGTCGATGACTCCCAGGGCTCGCACGGCCTCGGAGTCGTAGGGGTCGTCGACGCCGGCTTCCCGCATCGCCTCACAGGTCCTCTGAACGATCCGCTGAACGCCGGTGTATCCCACGAACATGTGATGAGCTTCCTCCGCCAGCATGAATCGACAGGTGCGGCTGAGGGGGTCGAAACCGGACTGGGCCAGAGCCTCCAACTGCATCTTGCCGTCCCTGTCGGTGAAGAAGGTGAACATGAAAAATGACAGCCAGTCGGGTGTTTCCTCGTTGAAAGCCCCCAGCATCCGTGGCCGATCGGCGTTTCCAGATTGTCGTAGCAAGAGCTCCTGGGCCTCCTCACGCCCGTCGCGTCCGAAATATTTCTGGAGTAGATAGACCATTGCCCACAGGTGGCGGCCCTCCTCGACATTCACCTGGAACAGGTTGCGCATGTCGTATAGCGAAGGCGCTGTGGAGCCGAGATGACGCTGCTGCTCGACTGACGCGGGCTCGGTGTCACCCTGGATGACGATCAAACGACGCAACATCGCCCGGTACTCGCCAGGGATCTGCTGCCAGACCGGCTCACCGAGATGCTCACCACAGGGAATCGTCCTGTTCTCCACGGCCGGCGCCAGCAGGATCCCCCATCGGTACTCAGGCATCCTCACATACTCGAACTTCGCCCAACCCTGCTTCTCGACGCTGATGGCCGTGCGGAGATACACGTCGGCCATCTGGAATCCGTCGGGGCCCATGGACATCCACCAGTCGAGATAGCCGGGATGCCACTCCTCGAGGGCCCGGCGGAGCTTGGGATCGTCGGCGAGCCCGACGTTGTTCGGGAT
>JAUXMQ010000149.1 GCA_030623125.1 Acidimicrobiia bacterium | reverse complement strand
TGCCACTCGCCCGATCTGCCTCCGGTCTTGCGGAGAAGGTGGACCGATTCGATCGTCACGCCACGCTCGACGCTTTTCACCATGTCATAGATGGTGAGAGCAGCAATCGAAACGGCTGTCATGGCCTCCATCTCAACCCCGGTCTGGCCTGTCGTTGAGACGGTAGCTGTGATTCGAATGCCATGCCCAACCGGCTCCAGAGTGAGCTCGACTCCAGTCAACGGAATCGGGTGGCAGAGCGGTATCAAGTCCGCGGTCCTCTTCGCTCCCGCGATTCCCGCCACACGCGCAACCGCGGCCGCGTCGCCCTTGGGCAGATCACCCGAGAAGAACCGTGCCGCCAGACCAGGGGACATCGCGATGTGCCCCTCGGCCACCGCGACCCTGTCGGTGATCTCCTTGCCGCTCACATCCACCATGTGCACCTCGCCGGCCTCGTTGAGATGGGTGAATTCCTGGTCAGACGTCATAACGATGTTCCCTGGTCTCGGGACTTCGGAACAGTTCTATCAGCACCGGCTCTCCCGCGTCGATCGTCTCCACTCCTCTCGGCACAACTGCAAAGGCGTCGGCAACCGCTGCGACGGAAAGGACGTTAGAGGCCTGACCCCCGGCCTGTGTCGCCCGGACGGCCGCGCCATCCCCTTCCAACCTGACCCGGAGAAACACAATCTTTGCCGGATCGGTCACGAGTCGCTCACCGGCGGCGACTGTCATCTGCGGTCTGAGCACCGCCCTCGCTCCCTGCATAGTGAGCAGGGCAGGCCTGACAAACTGCTCAAAGGAGACAACCACCGACACCGGGTTGCCGGGAAGTCCGAAGAAAGGGGTTCCACCCAGGTGTCCAAAGGCAAGGGGCTTGCCGGGCTTCATGGCAATCTGAATGAAATCGACTTCTGTCTCGTCGCGCAAGACCAGTTTCGTCACGTCGTAATCACCCATCGAGACCCCACCGGAGGTCACTATCGCTTCGGTTTCGACGGCCGCCCGGCCCAGAGCGGCACGAAGCTCGTCGGCATCATCGCCTATCCGGCCGTAATCGATCACCTCGGCGCCGGCATCCTCGAGAAGACCGACCAGCATCGGCCGATTGGAGTCACGGATCATCCCCGGAGCCAGGTCCCGAGTGGCCGGTGGCTGCAGTTCGTCGCCGGTTGACATCACCCCAACCCGGGGACGTCGAGATACGACCGGCTCCACCACACCCATCGTCGCCAGAACACCAACATGTACGGGCCCCATGCGCAAGCCGGGTTCGAACACGACCTGGCCGGCTCGGACATCTCCGCCGGCCTCACGCACATGGGTGCCTTCTCCGACCACCGTGTGAATCCTGACGTTGTCACCTTCGGCAGTCGTCTCCTCGACACGCACGACGGTGTCAGCACCATCAGGCATCGGAGCGCCGGTCATGATCCTGATGGCCTGACTGTCTCCCACGGAGACCGACGAGACCTGACCAGCGGGCACGTCACCGAGCACCGCGAGAAGCGCCCCAGGCTCGCGGACATCCACGCCACGAACCGCGAAACCGTCCATGGCCGAGTTGGCGAAGTGGGGCACGTCCTCCCCGGATACGACCGCTTGGGCCAGGACCCGTCCAAGACTCTCGTTGAACGGAACGGTCTCAGTGTCGAGCCGTTGTACCGATCGCAATATCTCAGACCGAACTGTTTCAAGCGGTTTCATCTCATCTACCCGAACAACTCAGGTCCGAAGCGGTCGAGACCAAGCTCATATGAAGCCCTGAGCAGACCCTGAGGAGTTCCGACATCCAGAAGATCCTCACCTGCCACGAAGCCGCGTAGCCGGCCCCGCTCGCCTAGCTCCTGGATGGCATCGGTGAGTTGGATCTCGCCACCCACCCCCGGCGAGGTCTTCTCGAGAATGGAGAACACCTCTGGGGTGAAGACATAACGACCGACCAGGCCAAACCGGGAAGGAGCCGCCTCTGCGCCCGGCTTCTCGACTGCCCCGGCGAGGTCTAGATACCCGTCCACCACATCTGAGTCGGGAATCACCACTCCGTATCTGGAGAGGAGTTCATCACTGAGCTCACGGAGACACATCACCGACACCGCTCCCTCTCGACTGCCCGAGCCCAGAGACTCAAGGACGTCACGTCCGGGTCGAACGATGTTGTCGGAGAGGAGGCAGAAGAAGGACCGATCCCCCACCATGTGAGCGGCCTCACTCACGGCGTGGCCGAGGCCGAGCGCCTCCTCCTGAACGACCGGTCGAATTCGGATGTCCTCGAGACCGGGAAGCGCCCCGTCGAGACTGAAATGCTGAGCCACCAGATGACCAGCATCGAGGTCCACCACCACAACGGCCTCCTTGGCTCCAGCCCGTGCCGCCTCCTCCACTGCATACTGAATCGCCGGTCTGTCGACGACAGTGAGCAGAGCCTTGGGGACCACCCGTGTTGCCGGGCGCATTCTCATACCGCGTCCAGCCGCCGGAATGACGGCGACATCGATGCTCACGTCGGAACCTTCTCCTCGCTTCCTCTGACGATCCTCCCGATGTTGGCCCGATGGCGCCAAACGATGAGAGCGACAGTCAACACCATCCACATGAGACTCAATCCGCTGACCCCCTGCCAGACGGCCAGGGGGATCGCCAATATGATCACTATGAGCGAGGAAGCCGAGGCAACCTTGGTGAACCTCGCCAGGACGACCCAAATGACAATAGTGATCGCCGCCACCTGCCATACGGTGAAGATCACGACGCCGAAGCCCGTGGCCACACCCTTTCCACCCTTGAACCTGTGAAAGACCGGGTAGCAGTGACCGATAACCGCAGCCAGTCCCGCGGCGAACGCCCAGTGCGAGAGACCGTCTGAGGCAGCGGCGCCCACCAGTCCTCCCGCGATAAACCCCATGGATGCTCCGATCACACCTTTCAATGTGTCACCGATCATGACCATCGCCGCCGGTAGTCGACCAAGCGTGCGCAGGACATTGGAGGCGCCGGGATTACCGCTGCCCACCTCATGGATGTCGACCCCGTGCATTCGGGCGACGATCACCGCAAAATCGATGCTTCCCACCACATAGGCGCCGACAAGGGCAAGGGCGATCGTCATAGAACGATCATATTGGCGCCTCTTCAGCAAAGCTGAACAGGTTGGGGAATGGAAGACCTCGGGGTCAGGTTCTACACTTGACTGGTTCCACCCTTTCAAGCCGGTCACACCCACCCATGCCAACATACGAATACGCCTGTAAACAATGTGGCGAGAACATCGAGATCTTCCAATCGTTCTCGGAGAAGCCGCTGAAGAAGCACAACGATTGCGGCGGCGAGCTGAAGAAGGTCTTTCATTCCCGAGGCATCGTCTTCAAAGGCTCCGGCTTCTACGCCACGGGCAACAGGTCTTCTGGCGCTCCAAAGCCATCGGAGAAGTCGGGCACCTCGACCAAGACATCGTCGGAGTCCAAGTCAAAATCCCAACAGAAGTCGCAGTCGAAGCCAAAAGCGAGCTCTTCGACTTCCCAAGACTCCTGACGACTCCCTTCTCGCGGGTACGCCGGCCCCGTAGGTTCAAGACATGCTGTGGTTGGCTTCGCCACCGATCGGAAGATGGGTCGCCGCCGGACTTCTCGTGGTCATCGCCATCTGGGTCGAGTTCCGGCCAGATCCTCTTGTCGACCATCCATTTGCAATCGAGGCGATAGCGGCTGGAGATGACCTCACGTCGATCAACACCGAGATCCGACGCATTCCCTCCGGTCTGCTGGATCAGGTCCACCCCGACGCCGTGGCAGCAGTAGCAATCGAGAAAGGCGAGCCGATTCTCGCTTCCGATGTCGGAGACGGCGATTCGGCTATCCCGTCCGGCTGGTGGGTCATCTCCGCGGATGTACCCGCGATTGCTCGAGCCGGCGACCAGGTCAAGGTCGTCCTGCTCGACTCGGGCAAAGTAGTCGAGGGTGTGATCGCATTCTCGGTTCCCGACGACCCTTTCGCTGCGGCAAGCGGCGGCATCGCGGTGGCGCCAACGTCGGCCAGCGAGGTCGCAGTGGCGGCCGCAGACTCGCGAATAGCGGTACTTGTCTCCACTGGCTGAGCACTACCGTGCCCGATGTGGCAGCCGCGATCATCTGGGGCCTGATCCAGGGTCTCACCGAGTTCCTCCCGGTCTCATCGTCGGGACACCTCGTGATCATCCCTGCATTCCTCGCAGAGCTCGGCGC
>JAUXMQ010000144.1 GCA_030623125.1 Acidimicrobiia bacterium | reverse complement strand
GTGTCCACGGAGTGCTGAATGACGATCAGGTCGGTGCTTCGTTCCTTCACGGTGACCTCATCACCGGGCTTGACCTGATACGAGGGGATGTCGACCTTCCTGCCGTTCACCCGAAAGTGGCCGTGGTTGACCAGTTGACGGGCTTGGGGCCGGGTGGCAGTGAGGCCAGAACGCCATACGACGTTGTCGAGACGCTGTTCCAGAAGTTGGAGAAGGGCGTCACCGGTGACTCCCTGGCGACGGTCGGCTTCCTTGTAGTAACGACGAAACTGCTTCTCCAGCACGCCGTACATGGTGCGCAGCTTCTGCTTCTCGCGAAGCTGAACCAGATAGTCGCTCTCTCGGATGCGGCCGCGGCCGTGCTCACCCGGTGGATAGGGACGACGCTCCACTGGGCAGCGCTTCGACTGACAGAGCGGGGTGCGTGCCCGACGGCACGGTTTGTGACGAGGGCCTGTGTAACGAGCCATCAGTGCCTCGCCTCGTGAAGTTGGCGAGATTCAGAGCTGGTGGCGTTGGTGGCCGATCTGAATCCGGCAGGCGTTGCGTGGTGAGGCACTTCAGCCCCTCCTTCGTTTCTTGGGCCGGCAGCCGTTGTGCGGCAGTGGTGTCACGTCTTTCACCCAGGTGATCTCCAAACCCATGTTCTGCAATGTGCGCACCGCAGTGTCACGACCGGACCCGGTTCCGCTGATGATCACGTCGAGTTTGCGAATGCCATGCTCACCCGCCCGGCGGGCGGCCTCTTCGGCAGCGACCTGGGCGGCGTAGGGCGTCGACTTTCGGGAGCCCTTGAAACCAACCGAGCCACCAGAAGTCCAGGCCACCGTGGCGCCGTTCTGGTCGGTGATGTTGATGATCGTGTTGTTGAAACTGGCCTTGATGTGAGCCTGACCATGCGAGATGTTCTTACGCTCGCGGCGGCGGACTCGTTTCTTGCCTTGCTCGGTAGTCACCCATGACTCCTCATTATTTCGTGACCTTCTTCTTGCCGGCAATCGCAACTCGACGACCCTTGCGGGTGCGGGCGTTGGTATGTGTCCTCTGACCACGGACGGGCAGGCCGCGACGGTGGCGGTTGCCCTGATAACTGCCGATTTCGATTTTTCTCTTGATGTTCTGCTGAACTTCTCGTCTCAGGTCACCTTCGACCTGATAGTTGTCCTCGATAAAACGCCGGACCTTGGAGACCTCGTCGTCGGTCATCGACCGGACGCGTGTGTTGGGGTCGACGCCTGTCTCGGCGCAAATCTGCTGGCTTCGGGTCAGACCGATGCCATAGATGTAGGTCAGCGAGATCTCGAGCCGCTTGTCACGCGGAATGTCAACACCTGATATACGAGCCAATTCTCAGCCCTGCCTTTGCTTGTGACGGGGGTTGCTGCAAATCACCCAGACGCGGCCACGACGCCGAATGATCCGGCACTTCTCACACATTTTCTTGGTTGAAGGTCTTACCTTCATCTCTAACTCCAAGTCTCAGACCCGCGCCCGGGGGTTTGCTCTCCAAACCATCGGTACGAACGCGAACGCCGCCAGGCCACCGCCATGCGCAACCGAACCATTTGCTGTGAGTGGTTGCGGGCGACGATGCCCTGATCGAACCTCTCTCCGTCGACAAAAAGAGCGACGAAGACCCTGTAATGCTAGCGATGGGCCCGTGCCTCCTCAAATCCCACCGCAACGGGCTGGTCGCCGATGGTGAATACCTGCGGCCCGTCGGGCGTAATGGCCACCGTGTGCTCCCAATGAGCGGAAAGACTCCCGTCATCGGTGCGCACGGTCCACCCGTCCCCATCGACTTTGGTGCTGCGTCTCCCGGCGTTGAACATCGGCTCGATACACAGCGCCATACCGGTCTTGAGCTTCAAACCCTTGCCGGGGGTCCCGTAGTTGGGAACCTGAGGCTCTTCGTGCATCTCCCGCCCGATTCCATGCCCCACATACTCTTCGACAACGCCGTAGCCATGGGCCTCACCAATCGCATGAACAGCCGCGCCGATGTCCCCGAGACGACCGCCCTTGCGAACCTCACGGAGTCCAGCCCAGAGAGCGTCCTCGGTCGTATCCATCAGCCGGCGAGCATCAGACGTCACCTGACCGATGCCGACGGTGAAAGCGGCATCTCCGTGGAAACCCTCGAAGATGGCGCCGGCATCGACTGAGAGGATGTCACCTTCGCGGAGCTTGTACTCCGAAGGGATACCGTGGACGATCACGTCGTTTGGCGACAGACAGAGGGTCGCCGGGTAGGTGCCTTGATAGCCGAGGAATGAGGCAGTGCAACCGCGTTCGGCGATCACTTTGGCACCAATCTCGTCGAGGGTGACCAGCGAGACACCGGGTAGTGCTGTCTCGCGCACCGCGGCGAGGACCGCGGCCACTGCCGCGCCCGCTCTCGCCATCTTGGCGAACTCACGCCGGCTCTTGATCGTGATCATGCCGGTGTAGCCCGAGAGTCGCTCGCATCGAGGACACCGACGATACGGTCGGTGACCTCCTCCACCTCCCCTAGACCGTTGACACTCACCGTCACGCCACGGGCGTCATAGATGTCGAGGAGGGGCTGAGTCTGATCCAGGTAGACCTTGAATCGATTGCGAATTGTCTCTGAGGTGTCGTCGACCCGGCCCCTGGAGAGCATTCGCTCGACGAGCTCGGTCTCGTCGACCTCGAAGACGACGACCCTGTCGAGACCGTCCTCTCCGATCAGATCATCGAGGGACTTGACCTGAACAACGGTGCGAGGAAAGCCATCGAGGATGTAGCCACCGGACGCGTCGGGCTCGGCGATTCGTTGCGCGAGCATCGCGATCGTGATTTCGTCTGGCACGTAGTCCCCCGCTGCCATGATGGTGTCGACCTTCCTGCCGAGATCGCTGCCGATGGAGACGTGGTGACGAAACATCTCTCCAGTGGACACATGAGGAATGCCAAGACGGTCGGCGACACGCTCTGCCTGGGTCCCCTTGCCGGCACCGGGCGGACCTATGAACAGCAATCTCACCGCAGCTCCCCCAGCCTCAGCGTGTGCAGATATGTGGCCTGGGGCGACATATCTGCACACGCTTGAAGTGTCAACTCAGTATCCCCTCGTAGTTCCTCATCGTGAGCTGGGACTCGATCTGCTTCATCGTCTCCAGCGCCACGCCGACCACGATCAGAATCGACACACCGGAAAACGAGATCTGGATGTTCCAGATGGCGCCGGCAATGGCCGGGAGGATGGCGATGGTGCCCAGGAAGATGGAGCCGGGGAGGGTGATCCGGTTGAGGATGAACGAGAGGTGCTTGGAAGTCTGACGACCAGGGCGGACGCCCGGAATGAACCCGCCTTGCCTCTGGATCATCTCGGCCTGCTGCTCAGGATCGAACTGAATCGCCGTGTAGAAGTAGGTGAAGAACACGATCAGGCTGAACAGGATGGCGATGTACCACCAGGAGACACCAAGCTGGCCGGCGCCCAGGTTCTCGTCGATGAAGCGGAAGACCGACTGGAGCCACGCAGCCTCGAAGGGAATGGCGGTGATGATCAAGGACGGGATCAGAAGCACCGAGGTGGCGAAGATCACCGGGATGACACCTGCCGTGTTTACCTTCAGCGGGATATAGGTGGACTGGCCTCCGAGGACCCGACGTCCACGCACCCGTTTGGCGAACTGGATCGGGATCCGTCTCTGTCCCTGATCGACGTAGATGATCGCCACGATCATGAAAGCGAACGTCGCCAGGATCACTCCGAAACGGCCGTACAGGCCGGCGGCCCCGGTCTGGCTCCAGACCTGGCCGAAGATGAAGGGGAACTGGCTGAGAATCGACACGAAAATGATCAACGACATCCCGTTGCCCACACCTCGCTGGGTTATCAGCTCACCGAGCCACATCACCATGGCGGTACCCGCGGTCATCGTCAGTACGATCAGGACAACCCGCCCGGGCGTGTAGTTGGGAATCAGGTCGATGCCGTTGGTGAACCGACCCGAATGGAAAAGGAACGTGAACCCGGTCGACTGGATGAGAGCCAGGACCACGGTCATGTACCGCGTCCACTGGGTGATCACTTTGCGACCCGACTCCCCTTCCTCCTGGAGGGTCTTCAGTTTGGGGATCACAACAGTGAGCAACTGCATGATGATCGACGCCGTGATGTAGGGAATGATCCCCAGGGCGAACACCGAGAACTGTTCCAGGGCGCCGCCGGAGAACAGATTGAGCAAACCGTAGATCCCGCCTGCCTGCTGTTGGGTTTGGAACAGCCGAACCGCGTCCAGGTCGATGCCGGGCACCGGAATCGTGGCCCCGAGACGGTAGACACCGAACATGGCGAGCGTGAAGAAGATCTTCGCCCGCAGGTCCG
>JAUXMQ010000024.1 GCA_030623125.1 Acidimicrobiia bacterium | reverse complement strand
GAACCTGGGGTGCCCCGCATGTGAATGATGAGGAGATGGCAAGACGTCTCGCCGAGGAGCCGGAGTTGACTCTTCGTGGCTAACTGGAGCCCCCGAACGATCGCGGCCGCTTCATGGCTGTTCCCAATTGTGGCCGGTGGCGTCGGGCTCTACGGCGCAAGCAAGGCGACAACCGATCCAATCTCTCTGCTCATTGCCGCGACGGCACTGGTGTTGGCTTCCCTGGTCGGTGTGGCCACGTCGAACTCCGGTAACCGATTCACCACCGGTCTTGCCGTGGCTGCTGCCATCCCATTTGTCTTCTCAGGCGACACCGGTGTTGACTTGGCTGGGACATTGGGCGCCTACGGGGTCGGTCTTGGCGCCGTTTGGGTGGTTCGTTATGCCCGTGGCGAGAAACACCGTGACCTGTTGCCAATGATGGTCCGTCGTTTTGGCGGATATGTGGCCTATGCAGTGGTGTACTCCGGGATGCGTGTCGGGATCTTCTCCGACCTTTCAGGCGGGTGGGAGGACCTCGTTCCGTTCGTCGCGGCTGTTATGGCGTGGCTCGCCGTTGAGGTGCTCCTCAGAGCGGTGCTCATACTCGGGCCCCGTGAGCTCTCCAGGGCCTATCTCGCCCGGGCCATCATTCATGACATAAATGTCTTTGTCGGGCTCGCTCTCACCGGGGCGCTGTTTGGCGAGCTGTTTCCGGCTATCGGCTGGTGGGCGCTTCCGATAGCCCTTCTTCCCTATTCGTTTGCGCACTCGGCGTTCAAGCGATTTCAGGAGACCAAGGTCACCTACAAGCAGACGATTCGTGCTCTCGCCCGCATACCCGAAGTGTCGGGACTCGCGGTCGACGGTCATGCCGACCGCACTACTCAACTGGCGACATCGATCGCCATGGAGATGGGCCTCGGTCCATCTCAGGTCGAGGATGTCGAGTACGCCGGTCTGATGCACGACATAGGCCGTGTCAGCCTCAACGAGCCCAATGTCGTGAAGATGGGCTACACAGACGATGACATCGCACGTTGGAGCTCGGAGATAATCGCCGAGTCGCCCTATTTGGAGCGAGTTGCCAAGGACGTGCAGCAGCAATACGAGCCCTATCGCAATCCGGGAGAGCAGGAAGACCCGGGAGTCTCCATCGTCTCGCGCATCATCAAAGTCTCGGCGGCATATGACTGGAAGGTCCACAAGGACGGCAACTCACCGCTCGAGGCGCTCGAGGGCTTGCATGCAGGCGCCGCGTACGAATTCGACCCCGATGTCGTCGCCTCACTGCGCCGGCTTCTCGAAGCCCGTGGTGTCCTGACGCCAGCGCGGGTCTAGTCGGGCAAGGTTGCCGACCCTGGCTGAGCCCTCGCCCCGTGTTTGAACCAGCGACGGGGTCTGCGGAGCTCGTGCTCGAGGAACACTCCTAAACCAAGTGCAAGGAAGATGTCGCCAAGGCTGATTACTTCGCCGATCCCCACCAAGCGGAGCGGAATGACGTCGGCGAAAAAGGTCAGTCGCGAAGTCTCATCGAGGAGCACGTGTTTGAAGGAGCCGAAGATGTCAGGCTCCTCGACGGTGAAACCGCTGGCAACCTCTGCCGCGCCGGCCAGTACCGGCATGCCCACGTTGATGGCGATAACCGTGAAGTTCATGAGCACTCCAATTCCGACGATCCACATTCCCGGCTTCGTCCGATTGAGCGTGACCAGGATCATCAGGAGCACAAAGGACGCCAAAACCATGACCACCCCGACCGTTTCCGCCCATGTTTCGTCGGGCAGCCATCGTGTGCCGAGCTGAAGTCCGAGAGACGCGGGAAGGAGCCACCACGAATTCAACTCGATGTCTCCGAGGTTGATCAGTCGGCCTCCGCGGAGCATCGCAATCGTAAAAGCAAGAAAGAGAACGATGGCGAGCCATAACATGGGGCTTCGACGGTATCAGAGGGACCCGAGTTTCCTAAGAGGGAGCAGAATGACTGTTCGATACGAGGCTGCAGAAGGCAGAGCGACGATCACGATCGACGACCCTGAGCGGCGCAATCCCATGTCGGTGGCGACGATGTCGGGTCTTCTCGAGGCCACCAGAAATGCCGTGGATGATCCGGATGTGAAGGTGATCGTCTACACCGGCGCCGGGGATCGGACGTTCTCGGCTGGTGGGGATCTTTCGGGCGCGTTTGCCGAGGATCCGATCGGTCTCCACAAGGCTCGTGGGGACCTGGGTGAGACGTTTCGGCTGATGTTTCGGGGTGGCAAGCCAACGGTTGCACGTGTCAACGGCCATGCTCTCGCCGGCGGATTTGGCCTGGCCGTGGCGTGCGACGTCACAGTCTGCGTCGACGATGCGATGCTGGGGACTACTGAAGTTCGTGTCGGACTGTGGCCGATGGTGATATCGGCATTGCTGGTCCGGGTAATGCCCAGAAAAGCCGCGCTCGATTTGATGTTGACCGGGAGAACGATCGGCCCGGAGGAGGCTCAGCGCTTGGGAGCAGTGAGTCGAGTCGTCCCGCGGGCTGAACTCGACGACGTGGTGGATGAGGTGGTGACAGGCCTGCTGTCCTCGAGCCCTGCCGTTCTGATGCTTGGAAAGGACTCATTCTGGGGTATGGCCGACGCGGACATCGACACAGCGTTGGACCGGCTACAAGGCGGTTTCACCGAGATCACCCTGAGTGACGACGCTGCTGAGGGGATTAGTGCGTTTCTGGACAAGCGAGACCCGGACTGGTCGGGAACGTGAGAGTACTGGCGTAGCTCCATATCGCATTTAGCCTGATCGTCGTGCGGCGAAACATCCAAGTTCTCGGGTGGACCCTCATCTGGAGTGGGGTCTTCATATTCGGTTACCTGGGATGGCAGCTCTTCGGCACCGATGTGGTCAACGCCAGTGTTCAGGCGCGAGCTCAGGAGGAGCTCGAGCAGACCTTTGAGGAGACCCAGGACAACTTGCCCCCGGTCGTGGAAATTGATCCGGTGGTGTATCTCGGTGAGGAGCCGGGCGAAACGCCTGATCCAGTCGAGTTCTACCCCGAGGAAACGCCTGAGACCGGTGAAGCTTTTGGGTTCATACGCATCGGCAAGATCGGTGTCGATGAGGTTATCTTCGAGGGTGTCGATCGGCAGACGCTAAAGAAGGGGCCCGGACACATGGAAGGTACGCCGCTTCCCGGCCAGCCTGGCAATGCGGTTTTGTCAGGTCACAGAACCACACACGGCCGACCCTTTTTCGACTTTGATCTTCTCGAGGTCGGTGATCGGATCGAGGTGGAGACGGCGATCGGAGTTCACGCCTATGAGATTCGTGAGATTCGAGTAGTCCAGCCCACAGACGTCTGGGTGACCGATGACAGACCAGGTTCATGGCTGACCCTGACTACCTGCGAACCAAAGTTCTCAGCGCGTCAGCGACTGATTATCTGGGCCGAGATGGTGTCGGGGCCGAACCTCGAATTCGCCAAACTTCACGAGGAGAAGTTTGGCGAACAGTCCTAACTCGTGATGTCCTCGAGGATCTCCTGAGTCACGATGCCGATCAAGAGGTCTTCGATCACACCGTTTGCCCCGATGATGTAGGTGACGGGTAGTCCGAGTCTTGGGTAGGCAGCCTCGAATTCGGCATCACCGAGGCCAAGATCGTAGGAGGGGTCGAACTCCTCGGCGAAGGCTCGAGAAGCCGTCTCGGTGTCTTCCACCGCGACACCGATGACCTTGACATCAGGGTTGGCCTCGGCGAACGCCGAGATATCAGGAGTCTCGGTGCGACAAGGTATGCACCACGACGCCCACAGATTGAGAACGACCGGGCGGTTGTCGGCTTTCAATTGCTCTGAGAGCGTGAACGTTCCCCCGTCGATCAGTGGCACCGTGAAGTCGGGAGCCGGTTGGCCGACTTCGGCAACGATGACATCGTCAGAGGGCAACACCCAGGCGACAAGAAGACCGATCATGACAACGCCGATAAACAAGCCTGTCAGCTTCAGGCCTGGTCGTGGCAGCGGACCGGGTATCCCTTCAGTCAGACGCCATCCTCCGTAGCACGTAGTGAAGGATGCCTCCGTTGCGGAGGTAATCGACCTCGATCGGCGTGTCGACCCGAGCAACAGCCTCGAATTCGATCACGGACCCGTCTTCCCTTGTCGCCTTGACTATCAGTGTCTGGCGAGGCGTCAGGTCATCGTTGACATCGATGTCGAAAGTCTCGGTCCCATCGATTCCAAGGGAATCGGCGCTCTCCCCATCACGATAGACAAGGGGTAGGACACCCATCATCACCAGGTTGGAACGGTGAATCCTCTCGAATGATTTGGCGATGACCGCCCTTGCGCCAAGCAGGAATGTGCCCTTCGCGGCCCAGTCGCGGGATGATCCCATTCCGTAGTCGGCTCCGCCCAGGACCACCAGCGGGACTCCTGCCTCCTTGTAGTGCATTGCGGCGTCGTAGATCGACTTGACTTCGCCGTCGAGATGATCGGTGGTCCAGCCTCCCTCGGTGCCCAGAGCAAGCTGGTTGTGTACTCGAATGTTGGCGAAGGTGCCGCGGGTCATGACACGGTCGTTGCCTCGTCTCGACCCGTAGGAGTTGAACATCGGAGGCTGGACACCCTCGGACACCAAGTATTTGCCCGCCGGGGTGTCGACCCCGATCGATCCGGCAGGGCTGATGTGGTCGGTCGTCACCGAGTCGCCGAGTTTCACCAGCACCCGGGCTCCCTGAACTGGCGCAATGGGTGTCACGTCAGCCGACAAGTCGGCGAAGAAGGGCGGTTCCTGGATGTAGGTGGAAGCCTCGTTCCACTCGTAGAGGTCGGAATCCGTGGTCGAGATGGAGCGCCACTCGTCGGACCCCGTGAAAACGTCTGAGTATTTCTCCACAAACTGACGCTGGCTGACGCTCGATCCGACGAGGCTGGAGATCTCCTCCTGGGTTGGCCAGAGGTCGCGTAGATACACGTCGTTGCCTTCATGGTCCTTGCCAAGCGGCTCATAGATTGGATCCCAATCGATGGTCCCCGCTATTGCATATGCGACTACCAGTGGGGGGGAGGCCAGGTAGTTGGCTCGCACATCTGGCGAGATTCGACCCTCGAAGTTCCGGTTGCCGGAGAGGACGGCAGCACCCACCAGATCATGGGAGTTGATGGCTTTCGAGATGGGCTCTGGCAAGGGGCCCGAGTTTCCGATGCATGTCGTGCAGCCATAACCGACAACCCCGAAACCCAGAACCTCGAGATCGTCCAACAGACCGGATGCCGTCAGATACTCGGTGACGACCTGAGACCCCGGGGCCAGGGAGGTCTTCACCCACGGTTTGCGCTGGAGACCGCGCTCGCGGGCCTTTCTGGCGACCAGCCCGGCGCCAATCATCACATCCGGATTGGAGGTGTTGGTGCAGGAGGTGATTGCCGCGATCACCACGTCACCATCGCCGAGTTGGAATGTCTGCCCGTCGTAGTCGATGCTGACACCTGCTTCTTCGGGCACATCGTTTCTTCCGAAAGTGTCGTTCAGATCGGTGTGCCACTGCTCTTTCATCGATGTGAGAGCAATTCGGTCCTGGGGCCGTCTCGGTCCGGCGAGCGATGGCTCGACCGTGGCCATATCGAGTTCGAGACTGTCGCTGTAGGTGATCTGGCGGGAGTCCTCGCGCCACATCCCCTGGGTCTTGTAGTAGGTCTCGACAGTGTCGATGAGCTTGTCATCGCGTCCGGTCAGCCTGAGATAGTCGAGCGTCTGGTTGTCAACCGGGAAGAACCCAACGGTCGCCCCGTACTCGGGGGCCATGTTGGCGATGGTCGCCCGGTTGGCGATTGGCATGTCAGTGAGCCCGGGACCGTAGAACTCGACGAACTTGCCGACTACTCCGAACTCGCGAAGCATCTCGGTGACCCGGAGCACGAGGTCGGTTGCGGTTGACCCTTCGACGAGCTTGCCGGTCAGCCGAAATCCGACCACCTCGGGAAGCAGCATGTAGATGGGCTGGCCGACCATTGCGGCCTCAGCCTCGATGCCTCCCACCCCCCAGCCGACTACTCCGAGGCCGTTGATCATCGTTGTGTGAGAGTCGGTGCCGACGAGACTGTCCGGGTAGAGGTGCTCGCCGTCGTCCCAGACAACCTTGGCCAGATACTCGAGGTTCACCTGGTGGACGATGCCGGTTGCCGGCGGGACCACCCGGAAATTCGCGAAGGCCGATTGACCCCATTTGAGGAATGCGTAACGTTCCTGGTTTCGCTCAAACTCCTTCTGGCTGTTGATGATCAGCGCGTCGGGCCGGGCGAACGCATCTACCTGAACCGAATGGTCGATCACGAGATCCACCGGGATGAGCGGATTCACCTGCTGGGCGGCCCCTTCGTCGCCGGTCATCCGCACCATGGCGTCCCGCATGGCTGCCAGATCCACCACGGAAGGTACCCCGGTGAAGTCCTGAAGGACGATGCGGCCCGGGATGAACGGGATCTCCTGTTCCCCGACGTTGGTTGCGTCGTAGGCCGCGATCCGACGCACGTCGTCCTCGGTGACGGTGTGCCCGTCCAGGTTTCGGAGTGCCGACTCCAGGAGAACCTTGATGGAGTAGGGGAGATTCTCGACGCCATCAAGGGCGTCGAGACGGGCGATCTCGCGGCTCCCCATCGCTGTGTCGAGGGTGGTGTGAGAGTCGAACGGGTCGGTGGGCATGGGGGCCTCCCGGATAAGAAAACTATTGACGTTACTGAGCCTAACGATCGGGTTCTGGTCCGCTATACGTGCTCCAGTCGAAAGATCAGCCGGACTTTCGATAGGAGAAAAGCCGCCTCGAGGCGTTGGGGTTAGCTGATGCTGATAGGGACGCGGGTTACGCAGGCATCAGTCAGAGCCTTGTGTGGGATGACCACGGGGTCGCATTTGAAGGAGAGTGCTCCGAATAGCCCACCGACGATCCCTCGATCAAGTGAACAGACCACCTCTGGATGACTGGTGGCGGTCTCGCCGAACGGGCAGTGCGATGTCAGCAGCCGCTCACCCGATACGTCAGGATCGACTGAGAACCCGAGACCGGTCATGGCGCTTGCCACCGCCTGAACCGCGGCGTCGTAGCCGGGATCGTCCGGAACTCCGATCTCGGTGGCCAATTGCATTCCGTAGGCCCTTCCGACCTTCTCGGCCACCTCTGACACGTCGTCCGGGTCCAGCTCTTCGAGGATGTGCAGCAACATATCCACGAGCATCTCGAACCGTCTGGGAGCGAAGTGCACCGTCACCTCTTTCTTGGTCACCTCGTAGCACTTGGCGGGTCTCCCCGCACCGGTGCTGTCAGATGGTCGTCGGTGACTCACCTGGAGATATCCGTCGGTTGTGAGGCGGTCGAGATGGTGCCGGGCGACGTTGGGATGCAGCTCGAATAACTCGGCGATCTTGGATGTGGTCAAGGGCTGGGGAGACTCGCGAACAGCTATGTAGATGGCACGGCGAGTCGGGTCACCCAAGGCTTGAGTCAGGTCCGATATGCGGCTGTCGAGTGTTTTGGTGTCCATATGGGCTACCACCCAGGCAAAACTATAGTTTCGACCACGTTCTATCCGCTGCAGTAGCAATAGAGGAAAGCACCGTGTCCGACAATCAGATCTTTGACGCTGTCGCGTCGATCGAGTCACCCCTCCTGGTGGGACGCACTCTTGGCGAATTGGGGTTGGTGAAGTCGGTTGAGAAGAAGCTGGGCGGCAAGATCAAAGTCGAACTGCTGCTACCGACTCCGGGTCCGACCGATGCACTCGACAGACGACTCCAGGAGGCACTATCACCGTTTGCCAGGGGAGCCGACGTGGACATCGAGACCATGGGCGACGATGCTGCCGCTGAGTGGATCTCGGCTCTGAGGGATACAGCTGGACCCGCGATGGGAGAGCCCGGCTCGTCGACCAGGACAATCGCCGTTTCTTCAGGAAAGGGTGGTGTTGGAAAGTCGTCGGTTTCCACCAACCTCGCTGTTGCTCTTGGCCGCGCCGGAAGAAAGGTCGGGATCGTCGACGGTGACATCTGGGGCTTCTCGATCCCGACGATGCTCGGAGTCAACCATCCCCCACTGATGATTGGAGACTCGATCATCCCACCGGTCACCCATGGCGTGAAGGTCATGTCGATGGACTTCTTTGTTGGCGACGACAAGGCAGTCATATGGCGGGGACCCATGCTTCACAAAGCCATCGAGCAGTTCCTCAAGGATGTCTTCTGGGACAGCATCGACTTTCTCATTGTTGACATGCCGCCTGGTACGGGCGACATCGCCATTTCGATGTCGCAGTTTCTTCCCCGCGCGCAGGTGCTTCTGGTGACGACGCCCCAGCCGACCGCTCAAAGGGTGGCGCGGCGGGCGGCCCTCATGGCAAAGGAGGTCGACCAGGAGGTGATTGGCGTGGTTGAGAATATGTCATGGTTCACCGGCGACGACGACAAGAGGTACGAGTTGTTCGGCTCGGGCGGAGGGGCTGCCCTAGCGGAGGAACTCGGAGTGGACTTAATGGCCCAAATCCCACTTCTGCCTGCGATGGGCAGAGGGGCCGACGACGGGTACCCGGTTGTCATGGCAGCACCTGGATCCGATGCGTCTATCGCCTTTGACGCGTTGGCTGCAGCGGTCATCGACAAGCGTCCCCGTGTCAGGACCAACCCGGCGCTGGTGATCAAGTAGTCGTCGGGCCTCAGACTGCGGGCAATGTTCCCGAAGCGATTCGAACCGCCCACACCGCCAACAGCGCTGCTGCGGTCCCGAACAAGACCGTGTTCAGCATCTTCTGAGACATCGGGCCGACACGCCCGGACCTACGGAGCATGAACCAGACCCAGCCACCGAGCACCTGGGCCGCGATCAACGGGATCAGTGGGTGATAGGTGATTGCTGTCCCGATGTCGCCTCGGACCAAGTAGGAAGCTGCTCGAGTCATGCCACATCCCGGGCCGGCGTGACCGGTGAACAGGGCAAAGGGGCAGAGGGTTGGACCGTCGTCCGACGGCGTGACGAGGGCGAGGAGGGCGACCCCGACAAACGGGGCCGCGATGAGGAGACGGTCTCGCCAATGTGCTCTGATCACCACCTCGATCATAGGCAACCTGATTGGCTCGCGCCTACATTCCAACCTTGTCCAGCGTCCGATAGAGGACGGACGCCGGGGTGAGAAACCAGGGGCGTCTTCCCCCGTAGTAGAACTTCCCGTTGTGTGGGATTTGGCTGAAGATGCTGGGCGGATCCTCTCCGAGAAGCATGCCTGCAAGTTCGTAGCCGAGTTGG
>JAUXMQ010000098.1 GCA_030623125.1 Acidimicrobiia bacterium | reverse complement strand
TATTGGTCATCACCGGATTCATCGCGTCGGACTCACAGGGGTCGCCAATAACCCTTGGCCGTAATGGAAGCGACTATTCGGCGTCGATCTTCGCCGCCCTTCTGTCGTCGTTGGAGATATCGATTTGGACTGATGTCGACGGTGTCCTCAGCGCCGACCCTCGACTGGTACCCGACGCGAAGGTCCTCGAGGAGCTCTCGTACAACGAGGCGATGGAGCTTGCCTACTTCGGGGCGGAGGTCCTCCATCCCGCCACGATGACACCCGCGGTCACCGAGGAGATCCCGATCTACATTCGCAACACGTTCAACCCGTCCGGTTCGGGAACGCGGATTCATGTTCAGTCGAGGACGGACTCTCCGGTGAAGGGGTTTGCCTCCATCAGTGCAGTTGCCCTGCTCAACCTGGAGGGTTCAGCGATGGTCGGGGTCCCCGGTATCAGCGAACGCCTCTTCGGCGGGCTTCGCCGCGCCGGCGTCTCAGTGGTGATGATCTCCCAGGGAAGTTCGGAACACTCGATCTGTTTCGCCATACCCCAAGACCAGGCGCTCCTGGCAAGCTCGACGATCGAAACCGTTTTTGAGACAGAGCGAACCCGGGGGATCCAGACCCTGGAAGTCACCGAGAGCTGCACGATTCTCGCCGTGGTCGGGGACACCATGTCGGGCACACCGGGTGTCGCCGCCGGCTTCTTCGGCGCCCTGGCAAGAGCCGGGGTCAACGTGAGGGCCATCGCCCAGGGATCGTCGGAGCGGAACATCTCCGTCGTGATCGACGAGACCGACGCCGCCAAGGCCCTGCGAGCAGCACACGCCGGGTTCTACCTCTCCAAACAGACGCTTTCGATAGGTCTCATCGGACCCGGTCACGTCGGGTCGGCTTTTCTCGACCAGTTGGCTGCCAGAAGCGAGTGGCTTCTCGAGGAATTCGGGGTCGACCTGCGAGTACGGGCGATCTGTGCCACCAAGAAGATGATTGTGGACCAAGCCCCGATCGAGCTCTCGAGCTGGCGGGAGCGTCTCGACAAAGAAGCCATACCCGCCGACCTCGATGAACTGGCCGCGCATGTCCACACCGAATCGGTGCCCCATGCGGTGATCATCGACTGCACAGCAAGTGAGAACGTGGGATCACGGTATCTGGACTGGCTTTCTGGGGGGATTCACGTCATAACCCCAAACAAGAAGGCCAACACCGGGACTCTCGATTACTACCGCTCGCTGCGGGAGCACGGGCGGCGAGCCGACGCTCACTACCTCTACGAGACCACCGTGGGTGCCGCACTTCCCATCCTGCAGACTCTCCGCGATCTAGTGCAAACCGGTGACGAGATCCGGCGTATAGAGGGCATCCTGTCCGGCACACTGTCGTATCTCTTCAACAGTTTCGACGGAACCAAACCCTTCTCGGAGATAGTTCGCCAAGCTTGGGTAAAGGGATACACCGAGCCGGATCCTCGGGAGGATCTATCCGGGCTCGACGTCGGCCGCAAAGTGGTCATCCTCGCCCGCGAGATCGGAATGGATTTGGATCTATCCGACCTCGAGATCGACGGGCTGGTACCCGAGGGGCTGGAAGACGGTTCGGTGAACAACTTTCTCGACCGGCTCGAAAACCACGACGACGAGATGGCGGACCTTGTCGAGGATGCGAGATCACGAGGAGAAGTGCTCCGATTCGTCGGCTCCATCACCGCCGAAGAGGGCTGCTCGGTTGCCCTGCGCTCCTACCCAACCGACCACCCCTTCGCGCGGATTCACCTGACCGACAACATCGTCCAATTCCAGACCGCTCGCTACAACGACAACCCCCTGGTCGTACAAGGCCCCGGAGCCGGCCCCGAAGTCACCGCCGGAGGAGTATTCGCCGACCTCCTCCGTTTAGCCTCCAACCTCGGAGCCACCCTGTAGCTCCTCACCGCCGTGGCGAAGCAGACCAACCACAAGCCCCTCGGACAATGCATTCCACGAGGCTTCGATGATGTTCTCATGGACACCGATCGTCCCCCATGACGAGACACGGTTGGCAGTCTCGATAAGCACGCGAACTCTTGCTGAAGTCCCATCCGCGCTGTCGAGCACCCTCACCCGATAGTCGGTGAGCCTCAGAACGTCGACTTCGGGGTACCGGTCGCGCAGGGCAGCACGCAGCGCCTGGTCGAGGGCATGGACAGGACCCACGCCTTCACCAACGGTCACCCGCCGCGAGCCATCCACCACAAGCTCGAGAGTCGCCTCCGAGACAATGCTCTGACCGGAGCGAAAGTCCGACTGGACATGGAAGGCTTCCAGATCGAAGAATGGGTTGGACCAGCCTCCAAGCCTCCGAACCAGCAGTTCGAACGAGCCATCAGCCGCCTCAAAGTGATAGCCGTCGTGCTCCAACTCCTTGACCCTGTCCACGATCGCCGCCGCCCCGGTGTGGTCGACCTGGAGACCCATCTCCTCGACCTTGGCCAGAACGGACGCCTTTCCACCGAGCTCGCTGACCACCATCCGGGTCTTGTTTCCCACCTGATCGGGTTTCTCGTGTTCATAGGCGTCGGATCGGCGAGCGAGCGCGGAGGTATGAAGGCCCGCCTTATGGGTAAAAGCCGAAGCCCCGACGTACGGGCTATGCGGGTCCAAGGAGACATTGACGATTTCGGCGATGTGGTGAGAAATGGGAGTGAGAAGACCGAGGTCACCCTCTATCGGCCTGAGACCCTTCTTGAGCTGTAGGTCAGGAATCAGAGTCGAGAGATCGGCATTTCCGGTGCGCTCTCCGTACCCGTTGATGCAACCCTGGACCTGAGTGACGCCTGCTTCGACAGCGGCGATCGAGGCGGCGACGGCCGTCCCTCCATCATTGTGATAATGGACGCCGATGGAGGCGTCGGCAAACGTCCTCTGAACTTCCGTAATCACCGCAGTCGTCGCCGTGGGCAATGTGCCACCGTTGGTGTCGCACAGGACAAGACGTTCCGCACCTGCATCATGAGCTGCCCGAAGCACATCGAGAGCGAACCCCGAATTGGATGCGTATCCGTCGAAAAAGTGCTCGGCGTCGAAAAAGACCCGACGCCCGTGTCCCTTGAGGAACTCAATCGACTCACCCACCATTCGCACACCCTCATCGAGGTCGATTCGCAATGCTTCGGACACGTGATAATCCCAGGTCTTGCCGACGATGCAGACATGTTCGGTTTCGGCGTCGAGCAGGGCTCGCAGCTGATCGTCGGAGGCGGCGTCGCCTCGCGGTCTCCGCGTTGAGCCAAAGGCCGTCAAGGTGGCCGTGGTCAGATCCAGTTCGGTCCTGGCTCGCTTGAAGAACTTGGTGTCTTTCTGATTGGCTCCCGGCCATCCCCCCTCGATGAAGGCAACTCCGAGATCGTCCAGCAGTCCGGCGATTCTCAGCTTGTCATTGACCGTGAGACTGATCCCAACCTGTTGGGACCCGTCCCGAAGGGTCGTGTCATAGATCTCGAGTGTCATCTCGCCTCCAAGCGATGCTCAAAGAAAAATCCCCTGCGGTGACAGAGGATTGGGCGCGGCCGGTCTTGGGCTGCGCCTATTCGATAATGATGATGGTGTTAGCTGCGTGATCCATCAGACCCGGAAGTATGCCGAATAGACGGGCGGAGGTCAAGGCCATCCGCCGGTGACTCACGCGGTGCCAGGAATGTGACCTACGACTCTGGCGCTCCACCGGATGTTGGCCTATGTATGGGCATGGCCTGTCGTCTCGATAACGAAAGGAGAAGGAATGGCCAGAACACGGTGGGCGCCATTCAGCGCCTTCACATCTCTCGAGCGAGAGATGCAGGACATGATGAGTCGATTCCACACACGACCCTTCCTCGAGGGTTTCGAGTGGAGACCGTCGACCGATGTCTACGAAGAGGAGGGAAAGCTCTTCGTGCGGACTGAGATCCCCGGAATCGACCCGTCCGAAGAACTCACCATCGAGGTGGAGGAGAACGTTCTCCACATCAAGGGTGAGAAGAAGATGGAGAAGGAGATCAGCGAAGACAACCGTTATCTCCGGGAATGCCGCTACGGCTCCTTCCAACGGGATGTGATACTCCCTGAAGGAGTGGACACGGACAAGATCCGTGCCGACTACGACAACGGGATCCTCACTGTGATGGTTCCGATGCCCGACGAACATGTCGCCGAGCCCCGAAAAGTCAAGGTAGAGGTTCGTAGCCCGACCCCGGCTTAGACCCGAGCAACGAGGGCGGGGCGGTCGGCGGTGGCTGACCGCCCCGCTCCTCAATGGTGTGACTACACGCCGCGCCTCGGGCTCTCCCCTAGACGGTTGCTGACTCGTCTTCGAAAATGTGAGCGTTGTGCAGGAAGCGCTTGATGGTGAATCGATGCTCAGCCTCATCATGATGCGGGGGAAACACCAGGAACGCCGCGATTGCTCCAATGACACACGCCGCGCCACAGATCGCGAAGACAAGTGGGAAGTTGCCCACATCGCCCAGCCACCCTCCGAGAATCGGAAAGAGGATTCCGCCGACCCCGTAGGCGAGGAACACCCACGGATAGTTGGCACCCACGGCAGTGTTGCCGAAGCGATCAGCCGTGATCGCGGGAAAGAGGGCGAAGTTGCCACCGAAGTTGAAGCCGATCAGAGCAGCGGCCAGATACAACGAGTATTCGAATCCTGCCATGGGGATGAAGGCGAACATCAGCACTCCCTGACTGGCAGCCATCACAATGATCGATAGCTTGCGGCCGAAACGATCGCTCAGCGTTCCCCAGACAAGACGGCCAACACCGTTGGCAAGACTGAAGAACACGGCCATCGCAGTCCCGGCCGCTGCGTTTGCCTCAACAGAGGACATCCCGCCCGTCATCAAAGCTTCTACCGGATACAGCTTCATCAAGCCGATAGCCATCAGCCCTGCTCCCGCGCTCACCGCGAAGGTAAGTGAGATGAGGTGGAACTGGGGGGTTCTCAGCATCTCCTTCGACGTGAAGTTGACGGTGCCGGAGTCGGCGCCCTCCGGGGCGACAAAACCGTCGGGAAGCCAGCCCTCCGGGGGGAACGTCATCCACGCACTTCCGAGAAGCACCAGTGAAGCGAAGATCACTCCGTAGATGGCGAAAGTTCCGTCGAGACCGAACCGTGCGATGAGATCTCCCCAGTCACCGGCCAGCCTTATCCATCCAAGAGCGCCAAACCCGAAGCCGGCGACAGCAACGCCGGTGATCATCCCCTTCCTGTCGGGAAACCAACGCATGCCAACCGCTATCGGAACGACGTACCCGACCCCGATTCCCGCACCCCCGACCAGTCCGACACCGATCAGAACGGGCCAGAATCCAGTCCCACCACCGAGGGCGGCGAGAAGATAGCCGGCACCCAGGGTCACACCGCTGGCGATAGCCAGACGTCGAGGCCCCCACACGGCGAGTTTCTTACCTGCCAGCACCATGACCAGGGCAAAGGAAGCTAGGCCGACCGAGAAAACCACTTGTGTTTCCACCCGACTCCACCCTGCATCACGGAGAGCAGGGGTAAAGACCGACCAGGCAT
>JAUXMQ010000033.1 GCA_030623125.1 Acidimicrobiia bacterium | reverse complement strand
TTCTCAACATGACGGAAACGATTCTGTACATCGCGCTTATCGCGGGTGCCCTCGGTCTCCTGCTGGCTGTCTATTACAGCCGGGCGGTGCTGGCCTTCCCGCGAGGCAACGAGCGGATGGTCGAACTCTCCAACGCCATCCGAACGGGCGCAATGGCTTTCCTGAGGCGCGAGTACATTTGGATCTCGGTCTTCGTCCTGGTCATGGCGGTTCTGATCGCCGCGCTTCTCGACTGGGGTCGACCGTGGGGAGCCGTGGCGTATGTCTTCGGCGCTGTCCTCTCGGCTTTCGCCGGCTTCGTCGGGATGCGAATTGCCACCGCGGCCAACTCCCGCACCACCGAAGCCGCCAGGACGGGCGGTATCACCGCTGCCCTGCCCGTGGCGTTCCGTGGGGGAGCCGTGATGGGGTTCACTGTTGCCGGTCTGGGTCTGGTGGGCGTAGGTCTGGGATTCCTGGTATTTCAGCAAGTACTAGAAGACCCCGATTGGGTGAACATCATCACCGCCATCGGACTCGGTGGATCCTCGATCGCACTATTCGCCCGTGTCGGTGGGGGTATCTACACCAAGGCTGCTGATGTCGGCGCCGATCTTGTCGGAAAGGTCGAGGCCGGAATTCCTGAGGATGACCCGCGCAATCCGGCAGTCATTGCCGACAACGTTGGCGACAACGTAGGTGACGTGGCAGGAATGGGTGCCGACCTCTTCGAGTCTTACGTCGGAGCGATTGTGGCTCCCATCGCCTATACGGCTCTCGTGTTCACAGGTCGCGAGTTCCAGGCCGAGGCGATCATCTTCCCGCTGGCGGTGGCCGCGCTCGGGATGTTCGCTTCGATCATCGGTTCCTTCCTGGTCAAGGCGAAAGACGAGGAGCACCTCGCCGCAGCGCTTCACCGTGGCACCAACTTCGCCATGATCGCCACAGCACTCGGTGTTGCCGGATTGGCCGCGTGGATCTTCGGTGACAAGGTCGACAACTGGCTGGGTATCTGGTTCGCCGTCGTGGCCGGCCTGGTCGTCGGGTGGTTTGTCGGGAAGATCTCGGAGTGGTTCACCTCAGACCACTACAAGACGGTCAAGGAGATCGCTCGCCAGTCCCAGACCGGCCCGGCAACCGTGATCATCTCCGGGATTGCCGAAGGCATGAGGTCGGCCGCATTCTCGGTCACGGTCGTCGCCACCGGTATCGGAGTCGCATTCTTTGCCGGCGAGTGGGCGATGGGGGTCGACGGGGGCATCTATGGCGTTGCCATCGCGGCGATTGGCGTCCTGGCCACTCTCGGCATCACCATCTCGGTAGATGCGTACGGCCCAATAGCCGATAACGCAGGAGGGATAGCCGAGATGGCCCATCTCGACCCCGAGGTCCGCAAGGCGACCGACGCTCTCGACTCACTAGGCAACACGACGGCAGCCGTGGCCAAAGGTTTCGCCATTGCATCAGCCGCCGTGACTTCGCTGGCACTGTTCAGTGCTTTCACGAAAGCAGTCCAACTCGAACACATCGACATCTCGCGGGCACCAACGATGATCGGCCTGTTCATCGGGGCGATGTTTCCGTTCTTGTTCGCTGCCCTCACGATGAATGCGGTCGGTCGCGCTGCCACCCAGATGATCGAGGAGGTCCGACGTCAGTTCCGCGAGATTCCGGGCCTGAAAGCAGGAGATCCCGATGCCAAGCCGGATTACACGACTTGCATCGATATCGCCACCAAGAGCGCTCTCAGGGAAATGGTCCTACCGGGGTCAATGGCGATTGCCCTCCCGCTGATCGTCGGGTTCGTCGACGTCGAGGCCCTTGGAGGTCTGCTCGGCGGGGCTCTAGTCACCGGTTTCCTTCTGGCCATCTTCATGGCCAATGCCGGTGGGGCATGGGACAACGCCAAGAAGTTCATCGAGACCGGCGCCTTCGGCGGCAAGGGGAGCGATGCTCACACGGCCGCCGTGATCGGTGACACCGTCGGCGACCCTTTCAAGGACACTTCCGGTCCGGCGATGAACATCGTCATCAAGGTGATGACCATCGTCTCACTGATCTTTGCGTCCGCTTTCATCGGCTAGGACCCGGTCGGCATTGGGTTGATCTGGCTCCACTGGCGAATTCGGTCTAGTCGAGATCGATACGAAGGATCACGCTCGCCACATCGCCCACGACGAGGTTCTCCTTATCCCGAACCCCACGTTTGATGGGCAACGAATACGAGCCTGAAGCCTTGAATACCCAGGGAGCCTCTCCGGAGTACTCCCAAAGCACGCCCGAAAACTGGTAGACCGCTTCCATTGGGTCGTACTAAGACCGGTCTGGTGCCGAGAGATCCAGCGCGGCATGTATCGGCGGGGCTGGTGGCGACGTAAGCCTCTCGCTGTGGTCGAGAACGATTCGTATTATGAGACCCAGAGACCATCATTCATGATCCCATACCGATTCAGGAGCCCTGTGAAAGAGATCATCTTCGTTCGCCATGCCGAGTCCCAGGCCAACATCGATGGAGTGTGGAACGGCCGGACTGACGGTCCGTTGTCATCACACGGTGAGGAGAGCCTCGAAGCGCTGGGGCGGCGTCTCTCCGACTGGGACTACGACGTGGTCGTCAGCTCGCCGCTGGAAAGGGCACTAAAGACCGCCGAATCGTTCGCTTCAGAAATCAAGATCGTTGAGGACTTCATCGAGATCGATCTCGGGCGCTGGGAGGGGATGAAACTCGAAGAGATCCGCGCCGAGCACGGTAATGAGCTCGACGAGGCCGTCACTACCCGAACGATGCCCATGGGTGGCACCGGCGAGAGCCTCAACGAGGTCGGCAGACGAGCGCTGTCAGCCGTTGATCGATTGGCCGAGTCACTGGGGGAGGACCAGAAGGCAATCGTCGTCACCCATGGTGGCTTTCTCCAGGCAGTTCTTCATCGACACATGGCCGGAAGGGATCATCGGGTACACGCCTTCACCTCGAACACGGCGATCACGCGGATTGTGTGGCAGTTCGGCGGCCCCCGGTTGGCATCTTTCAACGACACCGGCCACTTTGGCCCCCGGACTCAACTCGTCGAAGCCAGCCTCGCCCAAGGCGACTCGGTCATGGCGCTGATTCGTCACGGCCGGACACGCGCCAATGTCGAAATGCGATGGCAGGGCCAGGGTGATTGGGATCTGGACGATCTGGGGCGTCGTCAAGCAGAGGCGCTGGGCCACTGGTATGGCCAGTCGACCACTGTCTATTCGTCTCCATTGAAGCGGGCGTGCTCAACGGCCGGATATGTGGCTGCCAACGGCGTTGTTGCAGTCGACGATCTCAAAGAGCTTTCTATGGGCAATTGGGAAGGTCTCACCACCGCAGAGATCTCCGAACGTTGGCCGGGAGAGTTGGAGTCGATCTTTGGCGAGGGAGTTGATCTGAAGCGGGGGAAGACCGGCGAGAGTTGGGGTGAGCTGAGTTCCCGCATTGCCAACGCTGTCACCGGACTGAAACCAGCAACGGCGGAGCCAACAGTCGTTGTTGCTCATGGCGGTGCGATTCGCGCCTACATATCGTCTCTGACGATGACCAACGACACTCATGGCGAGTCACTGTTCACCCCGGCGAACACTTCGGTTTCACACATTGCAATCACCGACCGGGGTCCGGAGATCCTGGACTACTCAGTGGCGACACATCTCGAAGCGCTCCCATAGCCTGTAGCCGATGCACGACTACGACTCCCGTCGTTATGTGACGATCAATCGCTGGGACCCGTCCCATCTCGAAAAGGTGGATCGGTTGTTGTCTCTCAGTGATGGTCAGCGGGTCCTCGAGGTCGGGTGTGGGCAGGGTCACCTCACGAAACGCCTTGCCGGCAGAGGGATCGACATAACCGGTGTCGATGCCAATCCCAAGGCTTCCGAGATCGCCGGCACCGACCGTGTGATGTACATGAAAGGAGAGGACCTCGAATTCGACGACGAGAGCTTCGACGTGGTTCTTTCTGTGCATGCTCTCGAGCACATACCTCCTCTCGACGAGGCCATCTCCGAAATGGCTCGTGTGCTCAAGCCGGGAGGTAGCGCTCTTCACATCTATCCGGCTGAGCCGGTAATGGGTCTCTACGCGATTCCGACTTCAATGATCCTTCACGGCACGCCGTTCAAAGCACGAGAGGTTCATTGCCACAAACTGTGGCCTTCCAAGCTTCGCCGCATGATGGAGCCGTTTGGCCTCTCCGAGACGCATCATGAATTCAACCTGTTCAAGATGCCTCAGTTCGTGTCTGTCTTCGAGAAGATCGGGTGAAGGGTTGTTCACCTGCCAAACCTGTGACAAGTCTTTCGAACTTCGACCGGAGATACTCGACAAGTACCCGGGGTGGACTCCCAAGCAGTGCCTCGACTGTCGCAACTCCGCCACCTCGGATCAGGGGGGCAACTCGAGGACTCCGTCGGTGACCAAGAATCACGACATGTCGACATCAGAAGTGCTGGCCAGGTTTACAGAGGGTCCCAAAACGGGCGTCTTCACAGACGGGTCGTCTGAGGGCAATCCTGGTCCGGGCGGTTGGGGCACCGTCCTCACCGTCGATGACCAGATGGTCAGTCAGGACTACGGGTCCGAAGCTCACACGACTAACAACCGCATGGAGCTCAGGGCCATGATCGCCGGTCTCCAAATGATTCCCGCCGACTCTCCCGTTGACGTCTACACGGACTCCCAACTGGTCGTCAACATCATCACGAAGTGGGCGACTGGATGGAAGGAGAAGGGTTGGAAGAAGAAATCACCGGGACCGATTGCCAATCTCGAATTGGTCCAGGAGGTGTACGCCCTCGCCCAGGCGAGACCCGAGGCGAAGATCCAGTGGATCAAGGCCCACAGCGGATACCGGTGGAATGAGTACGCCGACGCTCTTGCCACGGCGTACCGGCGGGACGTGTTCTGACGGCGCCCCCTCTACTCACGGCTGACGACGTCCGAGGCTGGGCCAAACACGCATACGATTCTCCCCTCTATGAGCATCTGACCAAGGTGATCGCCTCCGATCCGGACTTGATGCGTGTCATCAACCTGATCGAACACACTCCCCGGCCCAACATTCTTTTCGCGGCGGTCCAGTTTCTATTGATGGAAGGGGGAGACCCTGACCTGGCGCACTTCTATCCCAGTCTCACCGAGCATCCCCGTCCCCCGGCCCAGGTCGATAGGCAGTTCACCGACTTCGTTCTCGCCAACGAGGCCGAGATCGTCACGATCGGCGCCTCGCGGTACACCCAGACCAACGAGTGCAGGCGATGCGTGGCGCTGCTCCCGGCCGTCATGAAGGCATCGTTCGAGTCATTTCACCTCGTCGACATCGGAACCAGCGCCGGCCTCAACCTCGCCATCGATCGGTACCGCTACCGATACGACGACCTGGAGTGGGGCCCGCCCGAATCGCTTCTCTTGGAGGCAGAGCTGAGGGGAGCCGCTCCGAACCTGCATGACATCGAGGTGCTGACCCGAACTGGTCTTGATCTCAATCCGATCGATCCCGGTGATGCCGAACAGAGAGCGTGGCCGGAGGCACTCGTTTGGCCGGAGCATCACCAACGACGGAAGCGTCTTCGATCAGCACTCGACACTATCGCCGGTCTTCCAGTCGAGTTCGTCACAGGGGACGCACTGTTGACCCTTGGCAAGGTGCTTGCCGACCTGCCCGAGGGCGAGCCGGCAGTCGTGATGAACTCCTTTGCGATGAACCAGTTCACTGCCGAGGGACGGCGTCGGATCGACGAGATCGTCGCTTTCGGCAGACGAACACGGTCGATCCATCGGATCTCCTTCGAGTTGCTACCTCGTTCCGACGACTGGACACGGCTCACCATTGATGACGGCTCCGGACTCCGGGAGATTGGCCAGGCTCACCCACATGGCGAGTGGGTCGAGCTCTACGCGCGGCCGTAGACCGGTATCAGCGCTCCGTTGATGACCTCTGATTCGTCGCTGAGCACGAACTGGGCGACGGCCGCGATCTCGTCCGGAGTTGGCCACGTCACATAGTCGGCGTAAGGCAGGGACTGTCGTGTCACCGCAGTGTCGATCACCGACGGCATCAACACGTTGGCAGTGACGCCCGTGCCCTCCAGTTCCTGAGCCAGACTGCGACCAAGGGCGACCACACCAGCCTTGGCGATGTTGAAGGCGACCTGGCCCTCGGGAAAGTCGACGGCAGCTCGGCTGCCAACCAGGATGACTCTTCCCCAGCCTGCTTCTTTGAGATAGGGGACGGCTGCCCGGACGGCATAGAAGGCCGATCGGAGATTGATGTCGAGCATTCGCTCGAGACGCACGTCGTCGGTCTCCTCAACGTCACGACCCCCGGCCCATCCGCCCACAAGCGAACAAACTCCGTGAATCGCTCCCCACTTTTCGGATACGTCTTTGAAGAGAGTCTCGACAGCATCGGGGTTAGTGGCATCGACCCTGGTCAGCGACAACCGGTCCTCGTCCACCTCGAATTCCTGTTCGAACTCTCGCGCCTCGTCGGGGAGCAGGTAGGTGACAGCGAGGCGATAGTCCTCGAACATGAGACGTCTGACCAGAGAGGCTCCCAGACCCCCCGTTCCTCCTGTGATGACGACTGTCTTTTCCATGAGTCCTTCAGACGATATGCACGATCAATATAGGTTCCTGTCTAGGAGTCCGCATTAATCAGCGGGCTCTTAACTCATGATCGCCAGAGCACCCAGAGATCAGCCACGTTGGTTCCAGTCGGCCCAGTTTTGATCAGGTCGCCGGTGCGATCCAGGTAGCTCGCCGAATCGAAATCGGCAAGACTGTCCTCCGGATCTCCTCCCCGCTCGATCGTGGAACCATCAACGATGGCTCCTGCCGAATCTGATCGCCCGTCGACGCCATCGGTGGCGAAAGAAGCAAACAAGCCTCTTTGACCTCTGAGTCGAGTCGCCGCGAGGAGAGCAGCGTGGGAATTGCGACCACCAACGCCTCCGCCTGCGACGTTCACCGTGGCCTCGCCGGCGGCAACGGTCACTCCCGCTCCCGAGCCGACGAAGAACTCGCTCATGGCCGTATCAACCGGGCCTTCTATCCACTCTTCACTGAGTCGGGACTCGAGACCCTCTTCCCGAGCAGCATCAATGACCGCTCTTGCCGCGGTCCGCCCGTCGGCCAGCACCTCGACACTTGCAGAGAGGGGCTTCGGCATGGCCATGTTGATGGCACTCCGAACCGCAGCGGGGATGGGGATGCCGAATCGCTTCATCACCACGGTTGCTCGAGTCGGGTTCCGTGCCGTGGGAATGGTTGGGCCCGACGCGACCAGCCCTGGCCCAGCCCCACCAACATCGGAGATCAAGTAGGTCTCGAGATGCCCGGGGACGGCTCTCGCCACCCCACCGCACTTGATTGCCGAAAGATGCTGTCGAACCAGATTGGTCTCCTCGATCGACGCGCCCCCATCCAAAAGCACTCGGTTGACCTCCTGGAGGTAAGACCGGTCGACTCCGGGAAGTGGCTGCTCACAGAGGGCCGATCCACCACCAGAGATGAGTGCCACGCAACGCCCCCGTGCCGATCGAGCGATCTCGAGCGCTCGTCTTCCCGCTTCAAAGCTGGCGTCTCCGGGAATCGGGTGGTCTCCGATGAGAAGCTCGACCCCATCGGGCACCGGTCCCGGAGTATTGGTCACGCATATTCCGCTGACCTCCCCCAACGCCCGCTGTGCTCCCAGACACATCGCCGCCGCCGCTTTTCCGATGGCGATGAGCACGGTGGAGCCGTCCCCGCTACCAGCAAGGGCATCAGATGTCAGTTTCTCAGGACCCACGGCGGCGACTGCCAGATCCAGCCAGCTCCGCATGGTGGCCGTCATCTCATCGCTGGTCACTCGAGAGCCCTCTCCATCCAGCGCCCTCGCTGGTGAGAGAGGGCAGAAGTCAGGTCAGCGGGTGAGTCGACGTCGAGCAGGAAACCTCGTCGGGTGACGATCTGTGGCGATTCGAGGCGTGCCAGGTGCTTGTGAAAGCTGGCGGGCCCGAAAGCAAACTCGATCGACCGGCGAGCAGAAATGGCCGAAGTGCCACCGTCCGACGAAGGTGCGAGGACATCGCCGTCGGGCCGGGTCAGCGCATGCAGGTCCTCACTGTGAAGCAGGGGGAGGTCGGAGTGGAGGACAATCCAGCGGCTTTTCGACTGACTTGCCCACTCGACACCCGCGGCGGCGGCTGCGTTTAGGCCATGCCCTGAGTCCGGCAACGATGGGAATCCCGCCGAGGTGGCCCAGGCGGCCACCTCCGGGTCGTCGGTGACGAACATGGCTAGAAGCCCAGCTTGTTCAACGGTTTCGGCCAC
>JAUXMQ010000107.1 GCA_030623125.1 Acidimicrobiia bacterium | reverse complement strand
GTTGAGTGTCTGCGAGGATTGTCACAGTGAGCCTCATGATCGACCACCTGATCGTATGTGTTGACGACCTCGATGGAGGCGCCCGAAGCTTCAGAGACCGTTTTGGCCTCGATTCTGTGGACGGAGGCCGCCATCCGGGTCACGGCACGGCGAATCGCATTGTCCCTCTCGGTGACAGCTACGTCGAGTTGGTCGCGGTGGTCGACCCATCAGAAGCCGATGCCAGCGCCTTCGGAAGATGGGCAAGCGGACGGGTCGGGGCCACAGGCGTCGTCGATGCCGTCTCCATCCGAACCGATGACCTGAGTGCCGTGTGCACCCGTTTGGGTCTGGAGTCGACAGCCATGAGCCGGCAAAGGCCTGACGGCGTCGAGTTGAAGTGGAGCGTGGCAGGTGTGGATCTTGCCTTTGAGGAGTCTCTGCCGTTCTTCATCGAGTGGCATGTCCCCGAGGGCCAGATGCCAGGGAGAGCGGATGTCGTCCACGACCGCGAGGTCACCGGAGTCGAGGAGATCGTGCTCAGCGGTGAGAGGGCTCGTTTGCAGAAATGGACTGAGGACGTACCCAATATTCTCTGTGTCCAAGGCGCTGCGTCGGTCGTGTCGGTGAGCCTGGCCACTCCGGAGGGACCCCTGCACCTCTCTTAGAGATGCTGGCTCTTCAGGGTGTCCTCCAGACCGAGGGTTTTCATCATCTCGGCTTCTCTCTCCAGCACCTGTGGGGGGAGGGTGATCCCGGTGCCTTCAGCGACCCTGTTCATCATCTCGAAATTGCCGAAAACAGCAGCAGCGTCGACGAGCGCCTCGGACCCAAGCTCCTCCAAAATGGCATCCCGAGCTTGCTCGTGAGCAGTGGTATCACCCTTTACCATGTCGTCTACAAGTCCGACCAATGCCATCCCGCCCGGGACACCAACGTCGATAGCCGGATCGGCGATCCCTTCGATCCGTATGTCGTAGTCGTGTATCTCGCCGCTCCACCGGAGCCGCCATGCGTGGCTGAATACTCAGTAGAAACACTCGTTGAGCATTGAGATGCGCGCCGCAATCGTCTCCAGTTGTGGTGTGTTCAAGCCAGGGTCCCGGGCGAACAGCGGATCACCCATCTGCTCTTCCGTCATGTACAGGGGCCCGAACATGGCCTGAAAGGCTTCAGCCTCGAATGGCACCAAGTCGAGTGACACCGGGATCGGCCCTGGTGGCATTGGCACATGTCCCCGGCGACGTTTGAGACCCCTGGCGATCTCTCCGGTCGCCAGACCAGGCTGCGGAGTAGGGAGAGGCTCCAGATCGACGCCGAGCACAGTGTGAAGTCGGTCCAGCGCCGAGAGTCTGGCAACGATTCCAATTGTCTCCACGGTCTGGGGGTCACCGGCGTCGCTCGCGGCGTACCTGACGTGTTCGAGAGCGACCGTTGCCGGGCTGGAGTACAGATGACGGGCGAACTGCTGGAGCCGCCCGTTGACGTTCGAACCTCTGGCGGCTTCCGCCACCCTGACCCGTTCCTCTCCGGAGAGGGAGCCTCCCGGCGCCGCAATCGCCGCGAAGGATCGTTCTGCCATTTCGATGAGATCATCGCGAACGCGGACCTGAGCGTTGGCCAACCCGGACATGGTCGTGACCCTATCGGGTACAATCATCAGGGTAGAAGATCAGTGGCATCATGGGGGCATGGCCAGTGTTCTTTTCCTCTGTGTCCACAACGCGGGCCGCTCTCAGATGGCGGCCGGGTTCATGCGTCAACTCTCGGGAGGAGAAGTCGAGGTGTTCTCGGGAGGTTCGGAGCCTGTCGAGTTGGTCAACCCGATCGCTGTGGCGGTCATGGCCGAAAAGGGAATCGACATCTCGGACCAGCAGCCAGTGCCCTGGACCGACGAGCGGCTCGACGCGGCCGAGGTGGTCGTGACGATGGGGTGTGGCGACAGTTGCCCGGTGATGCCAGGTAAACGCTATCTCGAATGGGAACTCGACGATTCGTCTGGAATACCGTTGGAGGGCGTCAGGGTTATCCGTGATGAGATTGAGTCTCTGGTGGAGATTCTGCTGGACGAATTGGCTGGGTCGAGCGAGATCTGACAATGCATAGGATCGACTGGAGACCTGGTCGCCCTCCTGGGTGAGGAAGCAGCCGAGAGAGCGATAGCCCCGGGGTTAGATCTGGCTGTCCATGAAGCGATTGTTGTTGCTCTCGACGAGTCATCGCAGCAACGGCATGGAGCTCAGGGCAGTGAGTCGAGAAGTTCATCGAGATAGTTGACGTAGTCGAAGCCGATGACGCCGACGTCGATCTGGACCAGAGTCCATGCGATGTTCCAGCAGACGTAGACCGCAATGAGATCTTCCAAATCGCGGCGAAGCCGGCTGCCGCCCTCGCCGAAATACGATTCGAGCAGCAGGTCCCGACCAGCGTCATCGAGGACATTGCCAACCCCGGCCAGGTCATACATCGGGTCTCCCATCCCGGCGTATTCCCAGTCGATGACCCACAAGGAGCCATCATCGAGAAAGTTCAGAAAGTAGGGATCGTTATGGCAAAACACCTTTGCCTCTTCCGGCAACGATGCTCGAAGACGCTCGATCTCGGTGACCTGCTCGAGAAGAGGGCCAAGTTGAGCGGGACGCGACGCTCGCTGTCCTTCGGTGAGCTCCAACCACCGGCGAATGTCGGCATATGGGTCGAAGTCCCGTGCAATCGGATCGAGGGCGTGAATGTCTCTCAGCCTTGCCGCGACCCGGGGGATCATCTCTGGTCCGGTGAACTCTTCCAGTGTCAGAGTCCGCGCATCTGCGAGGTAGTGCGTGATCAAATGACCCTCGGGTAGCAGGAACGCGACTACCTCGGGCCCGATACCGGCCGCCTCCGCCCGACGAAGTGCGTCAGCCTCGCTGGCCCTATCGATGCCAAGCGCCTCTCCGCTCACTCCGCTGACCCGGACGGCGAACTTGGCCCCATCCGCCACCACGAGATAGCTCATGTTGGTCAAACCGCCCAGCAGCGGCGTGATAACCAACTCGTTCGATCGGGTCAGATACGGGACTCGCGAGATGACCTCCTGCAAGGGATCGTTGTTACTGGAGGCCACGTCGGTGTGAGTGTACGACCAGGGGGCTCGGCCCGCGATCACCCGTCGTTTTGGTGAGTAGGGTGCTCTGGAAGTCGGATGATCAGGAGTGTCTGGATGACGTCAGCGTCATCAGATCACTGCGATTCCGGTGATGTATCCCAAGCTACCCATAGGACGGAACAATGAAATCCAAGATTCGACTATTTGCCTTATTGGCCGTGATCGCGTTGATCGTTGCCGCATGCGGAGACGGTTCCTCGACGGACACCACCGAAGATGCCGGCGACGCCGCTACCACTGACGCTGGTGATGAGACAGGCGTAACCGATATTGAATTCTGGGTTGCCTTCTCTGATGAGGCTCGGCTCGGTTTTGCCCAGGAAAGGGCAGCCGAGTTCAATGCCGCTCACCCCGATTACAACATCAACGTGGTGTCTTTCGCTTCATATAACGACGTGTTCGATGCTGCCGTTCTCGCCGTGGACAGTGGTGACCCGCCCGGGCTCATCCACTTCTTCGAGGCGGCAACACGACAGGCTCTCGACGCTGTCGACGCGGGCGGAAATCCGATCTTCAAGTCGGTGACCGAAGCGATCGGCGATCGTACCGAGATCCTCGGAGAGACAGTGGTTCTCGATTCGGTAGTGGACGCTGCTCGGAACTACTACACGGTGGACGGTTCCTTCTACTCGATGCCCTGGAACACCTCTTCGGCGGTGATGTTCTCCAACACCGACATCCTCGACGCGGCAGGGATAACCGAGATTCCCGACACGTGGGACGAGGTAGAGGCGGCTTGTGAGAAGATCGTAGCGCTGGCGGACGGACCCTCTGCGTGTGTGACCTGGCCGAACCACGGCTGGTTCGTGGAGCAGAGTCTCGGACAGCAGGGCGCGCTGTTGGCCAACGCCGACAACGGTCGGACCGGCCGCGCTACCGAGATATTCCTCGACTCAGACGCAATGGTCGACTACATCGGTTGGTGGAAGGACATGGCCGACAAGGGGCACTACGTCTACACCGGCGCACAGCGGGACTGGGACGGAACGGCTAACGCGTTCTACGCCCAGGAAGTCGCCATGCTGGTCTACTCGAGTTCGGATGCCACCGTCCTCACTGAGGGTGGAGCAGACGCCGGATTCAACGTCGAAGCCAGCTTCATGCCACACAATGGAAACGTCGACTATGTCGGCAACCTCATCGGTGGGGCAACGATCTGGATGCTCGACGGCATGGACGATGTGACCCAGGACGGCGCTCTGGCGTTCCTCAACTTCTTCTCCAATGCCGCCAACGCGGCGGAGTGGCACAAGATCACCGGTTATATCCCGATCACCCAGGATGCGGTGGATCTTCTCGAGACAGAGGGCTGGTATGCCGAGAGTCCGAACAGCCTGGTGGCCTCGGATCAGCTCGCAGCAGCGGAGAACACCCCGGCATCGCTTGGTGCGCTGCTCGGCAACTTCGTTGCCATTCGCGATGTGATCACGCTCGCCATCGAGGACATCCTGGTGAACGACCTGGATGTGGCCGAGCGATTGGCTGTGGCCAATGAGGAAGGCAACAAGCTTCTGACCGAGTACGAAACTCTCTTCGGAGGCTGATAGAACACAGAAAGTGGGAACAGCGAAGACTTGCTGTTCCCACTTTCTCTAACGGAATTGCTCGCCTGATCGTGAATCATCGTATAGCTGCATGCTGATAATCGGTCTCGTCATTGCTGCGGTGTTGGGACCTCTCTACTTGGCGAGGACCCCCCGGTACCGAACGCCGCGGCGACTGGGCGTCGGCGCCACCGCATCGGTCGCGGGCGCCGCTGTCACGCCTCTGGCAATGGGCCAGTGTGGTTTTGCAGCAGAAACCTCCGGGGTCGACCACCTCCTGGCTTACGGGCTCATGGCGGGTGGCTCTTGGCTGGCTCTCATTGTTGCCAAGGCCTTCTATGACCGTGCTGATGGTGAGAGGTCCGACGACTCGGGGATGACCGGGGAGATCAGGTCGGGAGGCTTCAATCTCGGGTGGTGGGTTCCCTGGGCCCTCCTATCTCCCACGCTGATCATTCTCGTGGTGTTTCTCTACACACCGGCGGCGCAGACCTTCACCCTCTCGACGAAGCTTGCGCGTCTGGGTGCCCCAAGGTCTCTGGACGTTTGCTTCGGCAACTTCACCGAACTCCTCATCACCGACCCGGTCAAGCTGGTGGC
>JAUXMQ010000192.1 GCA_030623125.1 Acidimicrobiia bacterium | reverse complement strand
GGGGACACAGCAGTCAGAGCCGCCCACTCGCTCAGCGCCCATTCCTCAGTAGACGAGGTGGTGGTCATCGGCCCTGCCACCAGCAAGAGCTTCCAGGTTGTGGATTCTGCCGAAGGCTGTGACCTTCTGATCGGCACCGGCCCCCAGGCGCCTTCGAGGGCGAAGAAGCACGCCGTGCCGCTTTTGTGGGATGGTGACTCAGAAGCAGACGGTATTGCCGTCTGGGGCGCCAATCCTCGGGGACTGACCCTTGCTCTTGCCTCTAGAGAATCTGATCCGAGGCTTGTCGCCGTGGCTCATCCCGATTTCGATCAAGGTTCAGACCATCAAGCGCGGTTTCCGGATCCTCTGGGGAGCCTGGGGGCCGTCGACAAGACCTACGGTGGCCGGCGTCTGGCCGAAGCCCATGCGCCCAACGAGTTCGCCGCTTGTCTGGCGATAGGCGCCGACAGGAGGGTGACCATCATCGACGACGCCGCTTTCATGTCCGGCATCGCCCTTGCAGCCGGCGTGGACATCGCCGACGGCCGTCCAAAACCCGTCTGGAAGGCCGCCCTCCCCTACCTCCAAGCAACAATGGCCATGGGTTTGGTGATGGCAGAAGACATCTGATACCCGCTTTCCTAAGGCATGGCGCGTCGTATTTGATCTTTTGTGCGCAGAGAACGGTCGAGCGCAGCACGGACGGTGACAACCACATAGTCAGGGCGTTCGGTGACGTCTTCCCAGGTGAACCGGAGGATCATCCAGCCTGCCAATTGTGCAATATTGTCGCGCCGACGATCGATCTGAAACGCCTCGGGAGATCCGTGCCAGCGACGGCTGTCCGCCTCGACAATCAAACTCTACTCGACGTAGGCAAGGTCGACCCGCCCATTCATGTGCCTCAGCCACGGTGGCTTGTACTGGGTGTCGGGCATCGGCAGTCCTCCCTCATGGAGCACATCAAGGAGGCGGGTTTCGAGTGTGCTGTCTGAGACAAACCTGCCTCCGAGACGAGGTTTCAGAACCGCTCGTAACTTTCTGACCCCGGGCTTGCCTTTTCGCGCTGTGCTCTCCAGTCGTTCCGAAATGTGTTCGTATGAAGAGAGACGCCCTCGCACCGTTTGATCGGTCACGTCGGCGAGCAGCTTTGAAGGTAGGACGGCAGCGAGATCAAGGACCGTCCGGGATGGATCAGTCGTCGGTATGCCGAGGATCTCGGTGGTATCGGCCTGGGTCAGATCGGTGAGTTGATGAACATGCACGTCGGCAAAGCGGTAGCTTCGCCTGACGGGGACAATGACAGCAACAGGACGCTCCTCGAGTCCTTGCAGACCATGAAGTCGGGCCGCCGACTCGTGAGAGGCAACCGCATCGAGTGCCCATGTTGCTGCTCGCAGCAGCGTTAGCTCGGCTTCAAGAACCCCCGGTTGGACGTATACCCCGCGCGCCACGGGAATCAAGTGACCTGATTGGACCCGCATGCTCAGCATGGCGGGCGACATTCCGAGAGCCAATGCCTCTCGTCTTGTGATCACACCACCGTTGGCGCAGGCTTGCCGCATGACGCGGTGTTCGGCTGATTCCATCCCTCGATCATGCCGACCCTCGAGATTCAGTTATAGAGGGTCGTTCCAATACGCGCCAAAGCTCAAATACGACGCGCCATGCCTTAGGAAAGAGTTATGGGGGGGCTTTCCTCGGTCGGGATGTCGGCTTGATCGGCGGGAGGGATAACGGCGCCGTTGCCGTTGCGATAGTCGGTCGGCGGGTGGAGAATCTGCTGCTGGGGCGCCACCACCGGGTTGAGTGTCTCCTCGAGCACAACCACCTCGAGACCACCGACCACATCAGAGACCAGGTTGTAGACGATGGCGAACGCCGTTGTCGATCCTGTCATGAGAACCCACCACACGACCGAGCCGAAAATCACGAACCGCAGAAACTGCTCGGTGTTGGCGAAAGGTTGGGAGCCTTCCTCGATCAGTGTGATCTCAACAAGGAACGCCGTTATCTGATCGGGGATCCCCGCCCGCTCGAGCACCGCCCAGAAGATCACAAACCCGAGCACCAGAGCGAGGCCCACCACAGCCCAAACCACCGCCGACACCTTCAAGACGGTCCACGGGTCGATCTTTCGAATTATGCGCCTGACACGGCGAACAGTTGCCATAGGGACTCCGGGGTTTGGAGAAAGTCTAAGAGAAACCCCGACCAGACCAACGTAACGCGGTCAAAGGAGGTTCCTCAGTCGATCTCCTCGGTGACCACCGTCACCGCCGACAACTCGTTGCCTTCGCCAACGTCGATCACTTTGACGCCGGTCGTGTCCCGCTTCTGACGGCTGATTTTGGCAACAGGGGTACGAATGCCTACACCAGCCGAGGATATCAAGAAGACCTCATCTTCCTTTTCAACGGCTCTCACCGCCACTAGGTTTCCGCGGACGCGTGTGATCTTGAAGGCTTTGACTCCCATCCCTCCCCGGGCCTGGCGCCGGAACTCTGACATGACCGTTCGTTTCCCGTATCCACCTGCGGTGAGAAGCAAGACTTCGTCACCTTCGACGTTGGAGACAGCGGCTACCACCTGGTCGCCCTCGCGAAGCCGGATCCCGCGGACACCCTGTGTCCCGCGCCCCATGCTTCGAAGATCCGACTCGGCGAAGCGGATACCCACTCCTCCCCTTGTGAAGATGAGGATGTCGTTCTCTCCGTTGGTAGGGCGCACCGAGACCAACTCGTCGTCCTCTGTCAGATTGATGGCGACGAGGGTCTGGTTACGAGAGTCATACTCCTTGAACTCAGTCTTCTTCGCCTGTCCCCTCTTGGTGACCATCACCAGATATCGACCGGTCTCGTAGTCCCGCGTGTCGATGATCGACTGGACGGTCTCGTCGGGACCTAGGGGCAGAACGGCCTGTGCCAGCACGCCTTTCGCGGTCCGGGATTGTCTCGGTATCGCGTGTGCCTTGATCCGATGCACCAGACCCTTGTTCGTGAAGAAGAGGAGGTAGGCGTGTGCCGTGGTGTGAACCAGATGGGTGATGACATCGTCGCTGGCGACCTCCGCTGCCTTGACTCCCCTGCCACCACGGGTTTGGGTCCGATAGGTGGATGCCGGCACCGACTTCACGTATCCGGCCTGGGAGACGGTGATGATCAGCTCGTCGTCAGCGATGAGGTCTTCGAGACTCAGATCACCCTCGTCGGGGATGATCCTGCTGCGGCGCTCGTTGGCGAACTGCTCACGGATGGCACCCATCTCTTCTTTGATGATGGACCATCTCGTCTTCGGGTCGGCCAGAATCGCCTCCAGATCGGCAATCCGATGCTGGAGCTCGGCGAGTTCGGTGCGGAGTTTCTCAACCTCGAGTGCTGTTAGTCGACGCAGCGGCATGTCGAGGATGGCGTTGGCCTGAATCTCGCTCAACTCGAAGTTCTCGATCAGGTTGGCCCGCGCCTCGGCGGTGTCTGCCGAGCCGCGAATGATCCTGATCACTTCGTCGATACTGTCGACGGCGACGATCATGCCCTCGAGGATGTGGGCCCTCGCGGTGGCCTGATCGAGTCTGAATTGGGTCCT
>JAUXMQ010000239.1 GCA_030623125.1 Acidimicrobiia bacterium | reverse complement strand
TTCGACGACGCCCTGTTGGTCACTACGGATGGGCGAGTTCTGGAAGGGTCAACTTTCTCGATCGCCTGGGTCATCGATGACGTGATCGAGACACCATCGCTCGCTCTGGGAATTCTCGACTCGATAACCCGTCGAGTCGTATTGGATGCTGCCCGTGGATTCGGGATCGAAGTGTCGGAAGGCTCATGGACTCTGGATCGTCTCGCCGATGCCGTTGAGGTGATGGCCCTCTCCACCGTTCGTGAGGTGCAATCTGTTAGCCGGGTTGGGAAGGTGTCCTTTCGGTCCGGACCCATTACTTCCCACCTCGCTTTGGTCTTCGAATCGGTTACGCGTCAGGCGTCGAAACCCGGGAACTAGCGCTGCCACCGGTTACGTTGGGGTGTCATGAAGTCCCGAACTCTGCTCTCGGCTCTCGTTGCGTTTGCAATGCTGGTCGCCGCCTGCGACGGCGAGCAAGCGGAGCTCTCGACAACCTCCTCTGTGATCACTGGAACCACCGAAACACCTGGTCAGGTGACCACCACAACGCTTGAGCAGGACACCACGACAACGACGATCCTCCGTGGCGAGACTGTGGCGAGTTATGAGATAACAGTTCGAATCTCCACGGACAACGGAGAGATCTTCTACGTCGTGATACCCCACGGCGCCTATACCGATGTCGATCTGGAGAACTTCGTCGGAGACCTGATGGAAGCCAATCCTGGCCTGTGGGGGGCCGAGGTCTTCGATGATGAGGCCGCGGTTCAGGCCTTCGTGATCCCTGAGGACCAGCGAACGGAGGAGCAGCAGGGCCTTCTCGACGAAAACCACTTTGTCAGCCTCATCGGTGGTGACACCATGAAGTTCCAAGGCCCGTTTGCGGAGTTCGGCGAGTTCGTGATCGGTAGCTAGGAGCGGGCTCCTAGCGGTCTAGAGCAAAAGCCCTGCCACCAGTAGAAATCCGCCAAAACCGACGACGTCGGTGATCAAGGTAACAAAGATCGACGAAGCGAGAGCCGGGTCCTGGTCGAGTCTCCTCAGAATCAGTGGAATCGCAGTCCCGGCCACGGTCGCAATGACGAGATTGGCCAGGGAGGCTATGGCTACCACAACGGCCAGGGTCGCCGGTTCCGAGTTCGTTTGGAAGACACCGGTGGTGGCGAGAACGAAGGTGAGCCCTAAAGCAACCGCAGCCAGGAGGAGACCGTTGAGGGCACCGACACCAGCTTGACGGGCCAGGATCCTCGGAACCTGGGCCCGGGGAACATCGTCGGTGGCAAGGGATCTGATCATCACCGCGAGACTCTGGTTTCCGCCATTGCCGCCGAGCAGCGCGATTACCGGCATGAGTGCGGCCAGCACGGGCTCTCTGCTGATCAGGCCTGTCTGCTGCTCGATGACCAACGCGACGGCCAGTGCCAGGAAGAGGTTGAGAACCAACCAGGGCGCCCGCATTCGGAAAGACTCGGTGACGTCTGAGTAGACGGTCTCTTTGATGCCTGCCCCGACCGCAGCGGCGAAATCTTCGGTGGCTTCGTCCTGAACCGCCTCGATGACCGCATCGGTAGTGACCATTCCCAGCAGGGTTCCGTCCTCATCCGTCACAGGGACACCGAAGAGGTGATAGCGCTGACACAGATCGGCCACCTCCTCGCGGTCGGTATGGGCCGTCACCGCTACGGGGTCCGCAACCATGACATCGGCCAGGGGAGCCCCCGGTCTCCTGAATACGAGGTCGCGAAACGAGATGACCCCCTGAAGCTGGTTGTCATCGTTCACGACGTAGACATATGAGAGGTCTTCGTATTCGTCGTGCAACTGGCGGATCCGCTCGATCGCCTCACCGGTGGTCAGTCCAAGCGGCAGGGCGGCGATCTCGGTGGTCATCAGGCCCCCGGCGCTATCTGATGCGTAAAGGAGAAGTTCGCGAACTCCTTGCTCCGCCTCATCGGTCATCGCTGCGAAGATGTCTTCCTGGATGTCTTCGTCGAGCTGATCGATGAGGTCGGCGGCGGCCTCTCCGGGCATCTCATTGAGCACCGCGGCCAGGTCTCCCAGGGAAACCTGTTCGACCAGTTCGGCAGCTAACTCCGGTGCGATCTCCTCGAGAACCTCGGCGGCGTCGCCATGCCCGAGCTCAGATAACAATCTTGCAGCGTCGTCCTCCTCCAACTGCTCGAGCACGTCGGCGGCATCCCCCGGCACCGCCCCAGCCAGAGCTTCCCACTCCTCGGTCTTCAGATCGAGATATTCGGCGACATCCTCTGGCTCGCGTTGTGCGGCCACGAGGAGCCTCTTTGCGAGTTGACGCGGGCTTCTGAGTCGAAGTCTCACTGTTGCCCCCGGGGCGGTTGAAACGGGGTCAGGCTACTGCGAGTCTCACCCCTCGTAGGGGCGAACGGCGGTGACGTTCACGGTGAAGGTCCCAGCCGGGGCCGTGTAAGAGACGTCGTCGCCGACCGATGCCCCTATCAGCGCCGAGCCCAGCGGACTTGTGGGAGAGGCCAGGAGGAGACCGGGTGACTTGTTCTCCTGCGGTGCGACGAAGTACTCCAGCTCGTCGCCATCGTCATCGACAACGGTCACCACGGAGCCAATCTGAACCTTTCCGGTGTCTGAAACCTCGCCTACCTCGGCGGTGTCGATCACATGTTCGAGCTTCCGGATTCGGGCCTCCATCAGACCCTGCTCGTTTTTTGCAGCGTCGTAGTCAGCGTTCTCGCGCAGGTCACCGTGAGAGCGTGCCTCGGCGATCCGCTCCGAGATCTCCCTGCGACCCTCGACTTTGAGGAAGTCCAACTCGTCCTGGGCTTTCTTGAGAGCCGCCGGGGTGAGAAAGGTTGACTGATCAGACATCGGACCATGAGGATAATTCAGG
>JAUXMQ010000259.1 GCA_030623125.1 Acidimicrobiia bacterium | reverse complement strand
TGTTTGGTCCGGTCAGACGACGATCCACGACGTCGACCCCATGGCCCTGCTGCTGAAGTTGCTGGGTGACCCCGCCATCGGGTCTTCCGCCTGGGCCCACGAGCAATACGACCACATGCTATTCCTGAACACCGTCATCGGGCCGGGCAGCGACGGATCGCTGCTTCGGATCAAAGGTACGGAGAAAGCCCTTGCCGTATCCACCGATGGAAACGGAAGACTTTGCTACCTCGACCCTCGGCGGGGAGCGGCGCGTCTCGTATACGAAAGCGCCCTCAATGTGGCGGTCACCGGCGCCCGTCCTCTGGCGGTGGTTGACAACCTCAACTTCGGCAACCCGGAGAAGCCCGAAGTGATGTGGCAGTTGATCGAGACAGTGGAGGGCATATCGGAGGCATGCGAAACGCTGGGCATTCCCGTGATCGGCGGAAATGTCTCGTTCTACAACGAGACCGACGGGATCGACATCTATCCGACCCCGGTGATCGGACTACTCGGACTGGCCGACCCGATGCCCTCGGATCCCCCACGGTTGAGCCGTGCGACAGAGGGCATGGAAATCTGGGTTATCGGGCCGGAGCCGACCGACAACCTCGCGGGGAGCGCCGCCCAGCGTGTTCTCGGAGGGGCCCTGCGAGGTCGGCCTACCGCTCCCAACCCGGCCATGGCTCATCGCGTGATCGATCTCGCGGCGGATCTCGCTCATTTGGTCCCGGTACTCCACGACATCTCAGACGGTGGTCTCGCTGTTTCAGTGGCTGAGATCTGCATTGTGTCTGGTGTAGGCGCCCGGATCAGCGACCCTGGTCAGACAGCGATGTTCTCCGAAGACCCCCACCGGTTCGTGGTGATGATGGAGAGCGGCACAACGGAGTTGCCCGCTGATCTGGCAAGACGCGTGGGAACCATCGTGGGCGGCAGTCTTTCTTTTGGATCTGCCGGCCTTGACCTTTCAGTCATCACACGAGCCTGGCGGGAGGCTTTACCCTCCGCTCTCGAGGTCGGGTAATGACTTCCCTCGTGTTGCTCGATGTCGGCAAACCAACAGAGGTCGAGGCCACAATTGACGTGTCCGACGTGTGGATCAACGCCGCCGAAGTGGAGGCGGCCCTCGGTTGGGAGCTGAAGCCTGAAGGCCTCTGCCGTGCTGCCATCTGCATCCCGGTCGAGGGTCGATCTGGCCTGATGAGTGACGGGCGGATGAACCTGGAAGGTCTGGCCGATCTACTGGGTCGACCACTCGCCCACTCCCCGGAGGAGGGCGTTGCCTACATGGGACCGCCCCTGGATCTCTTCAATCAGACAATCAGGACGCTGGAGGCTCCTGATTTCGTCCTTCCGGATCTCGAAGGCGAACTCCACTCGTTGTCCCAGTACCGCGGATCGAAGGTGCTCCTGGTGGCATGGGCCTCGTGGTGAGGCTGTCGCTATGACCTGCCCGGGTGGCAGTCCATCTACGAAGAACTCGCTATCGAGGGATTTGTGGTGATCACGGTGGCGACAGACCGGGCCGATGATGCGCGCTCATGGATCGAGCGGGCGAACCCCACTCACCCGACTCTGATCGATGAGCACCACCGCCTCGGCGAGCTCTACAACATGGTGAACGTCCCGACCGTGGTGTGGATAGATGAGACCGGACGGATCACCCGACCCAACGACGTTGCCTTCACCACCGAGAAGGGCGGCAGATACGCCAATGTTTCCACCGACGAGCAGATGGCCCTCCTCCGCGGTTGGGTGCGGGGATCGTTGCCACCGCCGTCCGACGATGACATCCGCAAGAAAGTGACGCCATTGTCAGAGAAGTCCCAACTCGCCCGCGCCCATTTTGGGCTGGGCTGGTGGCTACATCGGGAGGGTCGCTTCGGCGCCGCCGAGCATCACTTCTCGATCGGCGGCGAGCTTGCTCCAGACGACTTCATGATCAGACGCGGCACGATGCCGTTGAGAGGGTCTGATCCGTTCGGACCGGAGTTCGTCGAAATGGTCACCGACTGGCTGGGGAGCGGTCACACCTACTACCTGCCCTTGCCGGTCGAGTAGCCCGAGGCTGGTGCCTCGTCGCGAAGCGCCATCAGAGTCCAAATAGCCCCGGCCACCTCCACTGATGCGAACAGGATCAGCTGCCATGGCTCACCGGTGATGATGAGGATGATCAGGGCCGCCGCAAAAAAGAGTCTGCCCAGCACGGAGGCCACGAAAAGATGCCTCGCCTCGTTCCGTACCCCATCGTTGTAGTACAAAGCAAGAACGATGACGACGAGCCCCAACAGTCTGATCCAGGGCTCTTCCGTCTCTGTCATCCCCAGTGTTGACAGGACAAAGTTGGGAACGACGGCGAGAGCAGCCCCAACCAAAAGGGCATAGATCGCCCAGATCCGGATGGTGAATGCCGCTTTGGACATGATGAGACCTCCTTGCCCTTCAATCTAGGCCTTGCTTTATGCAACGGTGTTTCTGGAGCAGTTCCCAAACGTAGATAGCGTCGTCATAACCGACGCGGGTCACGCCTGCGCCATTCAGCAGCCAGAGCGGTTCGCCCATGTCGTGGAACGCCTCATGGCGGTGACCACCTAGCCTGGACGTGTG
>JAUXMQ010000181.1 GCA_030623125.1 Acidimicrobiia bacterium | reverse complement strand
GGACGAAGCACCATTTGTTGCCATTGACGTCCCTCTGCTCGGCGACGAGCGTCACAAGAACTGGGCGAAAGTCGTTGACTCGGTCGATACCAACAAGTCTTCGGGGTGGGCCTACGACGGGGCGTTCGTGAGCGTGGGAGGTATCCAGGACGTGCCGATCGGATCTGTCCTGCTCGTCTACGGGGAGAAGGGATCTCGGGCAAACCCTCAAATCCTCGCCCGTGTCTACACAGTCAACCCCGACTCCACCCTGAGCCAAGAAGCGGAGGCCAAAGGAAAGGCGTGGGCCAGGACCTTGCGCGACCCGATCGAGCGATGTCTGGGAATGGAGCGTGACCTCTTCGACTTGTCCTACCTGTCAGATGTGATGCTCGCAGACGAGATGCGGGCGAGAGGATGGAAGGTGGAGCGTCCGTGAAGGCAATCGTCGTAGCTGAAGGTGGAGGCCCCAAGAAGCTGGTTCTCGCCGATGTTCCGGACCCGAGGCCCGCGGGGAGAGAGCTGATTGTCCAGGTTTCCGCAGCCGGGCTCAACTTCATCGACACATATCACAGGGGTGGCCTCTACCCCATGGACTTGCCCTTCACGCCCGGCCTCGAAGGAGCAGGAGTGGTCGTCGAGGTCGGCGAATCGGCTGATGATTTCTCCATAGGTGATCGCGTCGGTTGGACCAGCGTGATAGGCAGCTATGCCGAGAAACACGCGGTGCCCGCGGACGCAGCCGTTCCCATCCCGGACGACGTCGACGAGGCCACGACGGCAGCGATGCTCCTCCAGGGAGTCACCGCCCATTATCTGGCCACCGACACCTTCTCGCTCGCGAGCGGCGATCGTTGTCTGATCCACGCCGGCGCAGGTGGTGTCGGGCTGCTTCTCACCCAGATCGCCAAGCTGTATGGCGCTGAGGTGATCACAACGGTCGGGACCGAGCAGAAGGCCCAGCTCAGCAGCGATGCCGGGGCAGACCATGTCGTGGTGTACACCCGGGAGAACTTCAAGGATGCGATAGAAGATGCTTTCGGGTCTCACCCACTCGACGTCATCTACGACGGTGTTGGAGCAGCCACTTTCGAGGACAGTCTCGATCTCCTCCGTCCCAGGGGGATGATGATCACATTCGGCAACGCATCGGGCCCCGTACCCGACGTGTCGCCGCTGACACTCGCGCAAAAGGGCTCACTGTTCCTGACTCGTCCCACCATGGCGCACTACCTGCAGACGAGGGAGGAGTTGCTGGGACGCGCCAACGCTCTATTCGAGTGGATCGCTGGAGGGCAACTCAACGTGCGGGTCGGGGCTGAGTACCCACTCGAACAGGCATCCGATGCTCATCGTGCCCTGGAGGGTCGCCAGACGACCGGCAAGGTGCTGATCAGGCCTTAGTGCCCCCCACTTAGTCGAGGGAGTCCAACACGCCGCGAACGATTCGCTCGGCATGGGGCGGAATGTTATCGAAACGGACTTCAAGACCCGCGGCCCGCGAGTGGACCACCACCGCCCTCAACGCGTCACCGCCGGTGAAGTCGATGCGCCCAACCCCACCAAGGTCAACGACAAGCCGTTGCGTGTTCGGGTGGTCGGCAAGACTCTCCAGGAGGGTATTGCTCAGTTTGTGCGTCGAGCCGAAGAAGATGACGCCATGGGGAGTGATCCGCAGGAGATCCCCGTCTACCTCTACTTCCGCCGTCAGCTTCAGTTCGCGTCCGAGATGAACGAGGATCGAGGCGCCGATTCCCAGTAACACCGCCACGTCGATCCGGGGGGCGAGGAGGAGCGTGGCGAGAAGCGTGAACGTGGCCACACCACCCTGGAGACGTGACTGACGCCAAATGGGAATTATCTCTTGAGGTCGAACCAGTCTGACAACGGCCACGATCACGACAGCGGCGAGAACGGCGGTCGGCAACGGCTCCAAGACACCCGCTATCGGGAAGAAGAGGAACACGGCAATCCCGGTGACAGCCCCGCTCCACCTGGTTCTCGCCCCCGCCAATCGGTTGACCGAACTACGCGAAAACGACCCCCCTACCGGAAAGCCACCGGAGATCCCTGAAGCAAGATTGGCCACTCCCTGACTGACAAACTCGCGATTTGGATTCCAGCGGGCACGATCCTCGGCAGCGAAAACGGTCGAGATCGCGGCAGCCTCGGTGAACCCGACCAAAGCAATCACAAGACCCGGGATGAGTAGCGAAACCACAGATGACCAGGGAAGGTTCAGGCTGAAGTCTGGGAAACCGGTCGGAATCTCACCCACCGTCATTCCGTCGAACCCGACCAAGACGCTCACCAGGATGGCACCGGCGACAGCCACCAGCACGCCGGGTATTCGCCGGTCGATACGCCGTGCCCCCTCGATCACCACCACTGCGGCGATGCCGAAGACAACCGAGCCCAATTGCCAACCGGACGGATCGCTGAAGGCGCGCCAAGCCTCTGAAAGTAGCCCGCCGTCGCCCCGCTCAACACCGAGCAGGGCTGGAACCTGGGATGCCGCGATCAGTATCGTCGCCCCGGTCATGAATCCGATCATCACCGGGCGCGACATGAAGTAGGCGATCACGCCAAATCGCGTCATCCCGATGACAACACGCATCACGCCCACCACGAGTGCCAGCAGGGCGGCCAACGCGACGTACTCGGGGCTGAACGGTGTGGCCACCACCGAGAGGGCCCCGAACGTGAGCAAGGCGGTCATGGCAACCGGCCCGGTCTGCAGGTACGGGCTGGAAGCAAAGATGGCCGCGGCAATAGTCGGCAAGGCCGCCGCAAAAAGACCGACATGGGCCGGGACTCCGGCAATCCCTGCATAAGCGAGGGACTGCGGGATGAGGATCAGCGCAACACTGATACCGGCGACGATGTCGGCCGTCGAGAACTGGCGGTGGCCCGGGTCTGGCAAACGCCGATTCTATCGAGTGTGCTGCCCGGCCAAACCACCTGGCGGAGTCGGTGACCCATGCCTCAGCCGAAAAGAGTGGAGAACTACACTCGCCTCCGAGAAGGGCCGAATCACCACCGACTGGAGCGCGTCCTGAAGTACGGCTTTGTAATCGACCAGGACGTTTGCATCGGTTGTCACGCTTGCACGGTCGCCTGCAAGACCGAGCACGAGGTTCCGCTCGGTGTCAACCGGACATGGGTCAAGTACATCGAAAAGGGGACCTGGCCCGACACCAGGCGATTCTTCTCCGTTCTCCGTTGCAACCACTGCACCGATGCGCCATGCGTGGCGATCTGCCCAACCAAAGCCTTGTTCAAGCGAGACGACGGGATCGTCGACTTCGACACCGATCTCTGCATCGGCTGCAAGTCGTGCATGCAGGCCTGTCCTTACGATGCTCTTTACATCGATCCGATGGAGAACACCGCGCAAAAGTGCAACTACTGCGCCCACCGGGTCGACGTCGGCCTTGAACCGGCCTGTGTCATTGTCTGCCCCGAGCAGGCGATCATCGCCGGGGATATCGATGATCCGACCACCCAGATCGCGCGGATGGTGGCGACCGAGAAGCTGACGGTTCGAGCTCCCGAGCAAGGGACCGGGCCAAATGTCTTCTACAAGGGCGTCGAATCGTCGATTCTCGACCCGGCTCGATCCGGTTCACTGGGTGACTCCGGCGTTTGGCGCGATGCTGAAGCGACCGGCAACTCTTGGATGTCTGTGGACCTGACTCCCAGAGCCGTGGAGACGGCGGTCGGCAACTTCGGAGT
>JAUXMQ010000174.1 GCA_030623125.1 Acidimicrobiia bacterium | reverse complement strand
GCCATCGAGATCGGGCCCACCAAAATCGTCGACGGTCAGACCCAGGGTCTGGAGATTGGTACCCGTGGCGCCGTCGAAGATGACCACCCCGGAGGCGATGGCGTCGACATACGACGTCACGAATCGCCCCTACGTTGCATGAGATTGGCCTTCTGAATCACGGTCCGCTCCTTTGTTTCTCACGAAACGCTGCAGAACCGTGAGCCGAGGCTCAGGGTCACTCATCGAATCAGGCATTGGCACCGTGCTTTCGCCGGTTGCCGCGGCATCAAAGGGCCTGTTCCCTCAGCCGCTCGAGATGAGCGTTTCTTGGCCTTCAGACTATCGCCTGATCCCCTCTATTGGCAAGGGTCGAGAAAGACCACCGGGATTTCGCGTCGGGTTCTCGACTGATACACCGCATACCCGTCGTATGCGTCAACGATGCGCGGCCACCACCGGGCCCTCTCGTCGGAGTCGGCGGTGCGAGCAGCCATCCGCCGGCGAATCCCCGGAAGCTCCACAACAACCTCGGGCGCCGAATCCAGGTTGAGATACCAGTCCGGATAATGGTCCCGACCACCGTAAGAGGCGATCACGACCAGCCGATCGCCATCCCTGAGATAAAGCAGAGGAACGGTGTGTGCCTCGCCTGTTACCCGTCCCGACGTGGTGAGCAGAAGCATGTCGTTATCGACAAGTCGCCTACCCACACGTCCATCGGTCAGCCGGAAGAGGCTTCTGTGAGCTCTTGACCAACGTCGGACGCTGGAATCTCTCATTTCTCAGCACTCTGCCGAACCACCTCTCGAAGGGAATCCAGTCGCATGGTCCCGTGGTTGAGGATCGTGGCGTGAAACTCCTTCAGATCGAAGTCCGCTCCAAGACGGAATCGTGTTTCCTCTCGAATCGAAAGCATTTCGCGTTCTCCGAGCTTGTAGGCAATGGCCTGGCCCGGCCAGCCGAGATACCGGAGCACCTCAGCTTGGGCCTGCGCAGGCGTGCGAAACCCATAGATCTCCATGAACTGAGCCGCTCTCTCGAACGTCCACGGCTCGCCGGAAGCGGTCGGTGATGTGTCCGCGATTGTCTTCGAAAGATGGAGCCCGATGTCAACGACGATGCGAGCGGCACGATACATCTGCTTGGCCAGCATTCCGAAGTAGTGCTTGGGATTCTCGAGGTATCCGAGTTCACCCATCAAAACCTCGGCATACATGGCCCAGCCCTCCTGGTAGCCGGGGTAATAGGTGAGGGCACGCTGAGCACGACTCAGATTCTCCTTCTGGGACATAGCGGTGCCTATCTGCAAATGATGGCCGGGGAATCCTTCGTGATAGGCAGTGGAGATGTGCTGGTAGAGAGGGAAGACCCTCTGGTCGCCTATCGAGTACCAGACACCCCCGGGACGCGAGAAGTCTTCAGATGGCCGAATGTAGTAAACACCCAGAGGGGCTCCGGCCGGGGCGATCTGGACGGTCAGTGGGCGAATCGCGTCCGGCACCTCGAAGTGGGTTTCTGCCAGATCTTCAACGGCCTCGCTCAAGAGTCTCTCCACGTACTCGACAAGCTCGTCGGTCGAGTTGGCGGTTCCTCGTGGGTCAGACTCGAGAGACTCCTTGACCTCAGCGAGATCGGAGCCGGGGATGATCTGCTCGCCCACGCGGGCCATCTCTCGGAGCAGCCGGTGGAATTCCTCCCATCCCCATTGGTATGCCTCGCTTGGATCGACATCGAGGCCGACAAGTCTGTCGGCGGCACGGCGGTAGACCTCCTCACCAACACCGTCCTCATCGACCGCACCCTGGATGTACTCTCTCTCCAACCACTCACCAAACGAGCCTGCAGCGCTCTTGGCGTACTCCACAGCGCGCTGAAGTCGGTCGTTTGCGTAGCCGAGCCGATCCGCATCGTCGAAGATGTCGTGAAATGATGAATTGACGCCGGAGACATCTCGTGCCTGACGGACCACCGATTTCACTTGTCTCCGAGCGACTGTGACGCCGCGACGACGGCCCTCATCGAGACGATCGCGATAGTCGTCATACGGCTGGTCGATCGTCTCCAACCGGCGGGTGATGTTGTCCCACTGTTCGGCACTCTCCGATGGCATTATTTCGAAGATCGATCTGGGCTGGTGGAACGGAGAGCCCATGTGGCGCAGATCGCGAAAGTGGTCTTCGGATTCGTATGCGGCTAGTTGCTCCTCAATCGACGTCAATGTGATCCGCGCAGCAAGACTCTGCCGAGGATTGGGGTCGTCCACGTGGGCTAAGAGCTCCAGTCTGTATCGCACTGCAAGATCATGACCCGCTTCGATTCCAGAAAGGCCAAAACCGTCTCCCCACTCGTGATCTCTCCCGGGAACACCCAGTGAGGTTGCCAGCGGAGGAAAAAGAACGCATAGCTCGTCGACATACCGGTCGGTGATCTCAAAGGCTGTGGACATCGGGCGACGGTAACAATCCACCAACTCGAGCGGGATTCGCACCGGATAACGGGCGTGATGGCGAGGCAGGCGGTTTTGGGCGTGTTGGCATTGGCCTTGCCCTGGCCGGTCGTATGCTTGACAACCATGCATTCGGGCCTGAGAACGGAAAACGCTGCGCCCTGATGTTCGAGAACATCATCGTCTTGGTCATTGCCCTGGTCATTCTTGCCAAGGCTGCCGATCAGCTGGTCCTGGGCGCGGCACGTCTTGCCCTGAGGCTTCGAATCTCTGCGGTCGTGGTGGGCGCCGTCGTGATCGGCTTCGGTACGAGCCTGCCCGAAATGCTGGTCTCGGGCCTGGCAGCCGCCGGCGGCCAAGGAGGCATCGCAATCGGCAACATCATCGGCTCGAATGTGGCCAACATGACCCTGGTCCTAGGTGCGGCAGCGGTGGTCACACCATTGGCGATTGCCTCTACCACCTTGCGGCGAGAGGCCCCGATTTCGGTCGCCGGGGTCATAGGCCTGGCGTTGCTGATGCAGGGTGACTTCACCCGCATGGAGGGTGTCGTCTTGGTGGTTGCACTGGTGGGGGCGCTGGGTTGGGTGATTGTGGCGGGACGCGACGACACCGTGCTTGGAGACGAGGTCGAGGAGTTCGTCGGTGATAACACCACGCTTCGAATCGAGGCGTTCCGGACGCTGTTGGGGCTGGTGGGCGTGGTAGCGGCCGCACAAGCCCTGGTCTGGTCGGCAACCAGAATCGCTGAACAAGTAGGGCTGACCGGTGGTTTTGTCGGATTCACCCTCGTTGCGATCGGGACGTCGCTACCGGAGTTGGTGACCTCGATCAGTGCGGCGCGGAAAAACCAAGCTGACCTCGTCATCGGGAACCTCTTGGGCTCCAACATGTTCAACAGCCTGGCCGTCGGCGGCCTGATCGCCCTGCTGGCTCCAGGACCTATAGATGATCAGTCCCTCACGCTTACGGGTGCGATTCTGATGGTGGTGGCGGCGGTCGGAGCGTGGATGTTGATGATCACCAGCAGTCGAATCAAACGCTGGGAAGCGGTCCTGTTACTGGTGTTCTACGCCCTCGCTATTGGCATGATGTTCATCGGTTCAGTCGATGGTTTGCGAACCTGAGGTTCGCGTTTTGCGTTGGGGGCGCTCAGGAGAGGGACTTTATGTAATCGATGAGATCGCTGATTTCCTCGTCGGTCAACTGGTCGCCGTAGCCCGTGGGCATGATCGGGTTGAAACCGGCGACGATTTGTGCAGGTGGATCGACTATCGACCTGAGAAGATAGGGGTCGTCGGCAACCACGGTCTCGCCAGAATCGAGAAGACGGTCTGAGCCTGCCAAACCCGCCCATGTCGGCCCGACCAGGTCCGTGCCGTCTGTTGTGTGACAGGCGACACAACCGAGCTCAACG
>JAUXMQ010000193.1 GCA_030623125.1 Acidimicrobiia bacterium | reverse complement strand
GCACCTCTATCTCAAGCGGGCGAAGGCCTCTTCCCTACTATTCGGAGACCCCCGCTATCAGCGTCAGCTGTTGGGTCAGGCGATCGATCTCTAGTGTCCTATCACTTGTTGTGAAGATCGGACTGGGATGATTCGGTGTGAATGACCCGGTCACGGTGCACATGGCGACCCTCCACCGGGCGATGCGCCGCATCGTCGAGAAAGATCCGGCCGTCTTCGACATGGAGGAGGGCCGCCCCGTATGCATCCTGGAGGTGTCCCGTGGTGAGGACTTCCCGCGGCGAGCCTTGAGCCACCACTCGGCCTGATAGAAGGACCACGTTGTCGGCAACTTGAGCTTCGGAGAGGTCGTGCGTGGTCATCACAACTGTGCACCCCCGGGCGAGCTCGTCGTGAATCACGAAGTCGATCGCCTGCGCTGTCGGGAAGTCGATCCCCGTTAAGGGCTCGTCGAGGAGAAGCAGGTCGTGCTCCTGGGCAAGACCTTGAGCCACGAATACCCGCTGACGCTGTCCACCCGATAGGTCGTTGAGAGGACGGTTGCCGAGGTCAGTGATTCCGGTGCGGTCCATCGCTTCTGCCACCGCGTCGCGATCATCCTGACTGAGCCATCTGTAGGCGCCCGTACCCGCATACCTGCCCATCATGACCACCTCCCGGACCGAAATGGGGAGCGCTTCGTTCACCTTGGTGGTCTGAAGCACGTAGGAGATTCGATGCGAAGAACCGGCCCCGCCAAATACTTCGATCGAGCCGCTGATCGGGTTGATCAGCCCGGCAACTGCATTGAGAAGAGTCGACTTCCCGGAACCGTTTGGCCCGATGACAGCGGTGACCTTCCCGGTGGGGATGGTGAAGGTCGACTTGCTCAGCGCCACCGTCGATCCGTAGCCGAGGACGAGATCCTGGGCCAGAACTGCGTTGCTCCTCATGCGCACCTCGAGCAGAGGCCTTCTAGCTCGAAGGCGTGATTCACCGGTGTGAACGAGACGGTCGAACCAATTTCCTCAACGAGCTCACGAACCTTCTCTTCGTAAGAGTGAGGGAGGGAAAGATCCTCGACCTTGCCGCAGTCGAGACACACCAGGTGGTGGTGATGTCCTTGTAACCATTCGGCGAGCTCGTATCGGGCGACTCCCGATTTGGTGAAGTGTGGCACGACGACACCGGACTCTTCGAGGACCGCCAACGATCGGTACAGGGAGGAAAGCGGCATCGTGGAACCGATCTGGGCATGTAACTCTCCCGCCGACCTCGGACCGCCCGATCCGGAAAGTGTCGCAACCACGAGACGACGCCCCCGTGTGTATCGGGCATCGTGGCTACTGAGCCGAGTCTCTATCTCGCTGTCGAGGCCTGTGGTTGTCACTGATATCCAATCCCGGGTATTGTGAAGGTGTTGAGAATGATTCTCATTATAGGTGCAATGTCGCTTCTGGTGCTCACCGCGTGTGGGGACGACGAGATCGCGACGGATCATGGATTGACGGTTGTGGCCACTACGACAGTCATCGGAGATCTCGTCAGAAACGTCGTCGGGCCCGACGTCACGGTCGAGGTGCTGGTTCCCATCGGAGCCGATCCCCACGACTACCAGGCTTCCTCGCGTCAGGTGGCACAAATCAACAAGGCGAGCCTGGTCGTTGTCAACGGACTCGGGCTGGAGGAGGCTCTAATCGATGTGCTCCACGCTGCTGAGAGGGACGGCGCCAACGTCCTCGAGATAGCTCCGCTGCTCGAGCCGATTCCGGTGGGAAGCGGTTTTGACCCACATGTCTGGCTCGACCCGGGTCGTATGGCGGAGGCGGCCCGGGTGGTTGCCGAAGAAATGGCCAGGGTCGATGCCTCGATCGATTGGTCATCCCGAGCCGCCGCATATGCCATCGAGCTCGATATCACCCATCGGGAGATCGAGTCGATTCTCCAAGCCGTTCCTCAGGACACGAAGAAGCTTGTTGCCAACCATGACTCGCTGGGTTACTTCGCTGCCATCTATGGCTTCGAGGTCGTCGGGACTGTTATCCCGGGAGGTTCGACGCTTGGATCTCCCAGCTCATCTGAGTTGGCGAAGCTGGTGGGAGTGATTGAAGAGGAAGGGATTCGCGCGATCCTTGCCGAAACGACCGAGGCCTCTGTTGTCGCCGCCTCTGTGGCTGCCGAAGTCAGCCATCAGGTCGAGGTCGTCGACCTGTACACGGGGTCTCTGGGCGAGCCCGGCTCCGGGGCGGACACTCTCATCGGGATGCTCTTGGCCAACGCCGAGATGATTGCCAGGGCGCTGGGATGAGAGGCGTCGTTAGCGTGGAGATATCGTGGAGTGGTTGACGGAGCCCTTTGAGTTTGCATTCCAGCAGCGAGCTCTGATCGGAGGCTCTCTCGCGGCGATCGCACTCGCACTTGTCGGCACATGGGTCGTCATTCGGGGAATGAGTTTTCTAGGTGACGCCCTGGTTCACGGTGTCGTGCCCGGGATCGCGTTGGCGATCCTTCTCGACTTCAACGTGATGATCGGTGCTGTCCTGGCGGCTGTCGTGATGTTGGCCGGCATCAATCTGGTTCATCGCCAGACCACCTTCTCCGAGGACACCGGCATCGGGCTTCTCTTCGTGGGGATGCTCGGCGTGGGAGTGATTCTGATCTCGAGAACCCCCTCGTATTCGGGCAGCCTCACAGCGATTCTCTTTGGTGATGTGCTTGGCGTGACGATCGGTGACATTCGGGTGCTGGTGCTGGTGGCAGTCGTCGTCCTGGCCGTCTCGGTCCTGCTGTACCGCCACTTCCTGGTCCTGGCATTCAATGAGCAGAAAGCCCAGCTCTTTGGCTTCCGGCCCCGCCTCGCCCAGGCCGCCCTTCTCGGGCTGATCACCCTCGGCATCGTTGGGTCGTTCCAAACGGTCGGAACCCTTCTCGTGCTGGGTCTGCTGGTAGGGCCGCCGGCGACGGCAGCTCTGATAGTGCGACGGGTGCCGATCATGATGGTCACCGCTGCCGTCATCGGGGTGATGTCGGTGGCCGCGGGTCTGATCATCAGTTACCACTTCGACACGGCAGGGTCGGCGACCATGGCCGTGGTTCCGATCGTGCTGTTCTTTGTCGTTCTCACGATCAAGAACGCGAAGGAGCGGGCCGGTCGTCCCGCTACTGCGCCGGGCTAATTGTTGCCGAACCTGAGGTAGTTACGCCCATATACGGGCGTAACTACCTCAGGTTCGCGTATTGGCTAGCCGGTGCTGATCTCACAGCCCTGGTCCTGCATCGTGTTGATCGCATGTTGGGCGAAGGCCTCCGCTTCGACGCGGCGGGCTTCGCCGGCGGCTTGGGCGACGTCGGTAGCCCATTGGTCGAGAAGACCTTGCAACACGCCACAAGACCCGGCCTCGTCGATCTCGTAGACCGGGGTTGGGACCTCAGGGGAAACGTCCATGTTCCACTCGAAGCTCTCACCGACACTGCGGGCAAACATGAAGTCGTCTTTCCAGGTCTCGGTGGGAAAGCCCAGCGGGGTGTCCCCCTTGAGAGTCACCTCCCCGGGAGAGGGGGCGTATTCGCCGACCTCTAT
>JAUXMQ010000009.1 GCA_030623125.1 Acidimicrobiia bacterium | reverse complement strand
CGGTGGTCATTCTCGAAGCGGATAGTGAAGAGGACGCCCGTCGATTCATGGAGGCAGATCCGTTCCTGGCCAAAGGTCTTTTCGGCGCAAGTCTTCATCCGTTCAGAGCTGCTCTGGTTCGCGACGAACACCGTCCTAGATCGTGACGATCTCCAGCCGAATGGTGTAACCGTCGATCTCGACATCAGGTGCTTCGAGGTCGCTGCCTTTCGCTAGTTCGGTGGCCAGAACCTCACTTGTGATGTGGTCTCCGTATTGATCGAGGGCCGCCACAACGTCGTTGTCGGTTGTCTGCCAGGTCAAATGGATGCGATCAGTAACCTGGAGACCCGCCTCGCGGCGCATGTTCTGGACTTTGCTCACGATCTCACGAGCCAAACCCTCGAGTTTGAGATCCCTGGTGATTGTGGTGTCCAGCGCGCATGCGAATTCAGGGCCGGATTCGACGATGGTCCCGGGGACCGGAGTTCGCTCGATGAGAATGTCGTCGAGCGTGATCTCCAGTCCGGCGAGCTCGGTTGATCCTCCCTTGAGAAGGTCTTCTATCTGATCTCCTGAGAGTTCGGCGATCGCTGTGGCCGCATCAGTCATTCCGGAGCCAAGAACCGGGCCTAGCTTGCGGTAGTTCGCTTTGGCCGAGAGGTGGACGAACGCGGCCTCGTCTGCACTGACTGTTACCTGTTTCACATTGAGCTCGTCGGCTATCACCGAGACGTGGGCTTCGACGGCACCGGCAACGGTTGGGTCGCGCGTCAGGACGGTGAGTTGTGATAGTGGCTGGCGAACCCGATGGCCTTCCTTCTTTCGAAGATTGCGTCCGAGCCGCACGACCTCGCGCACATGGGCCATTGCTGTTTCCAGCTCTCGATCGATGAGGGTTTCATCGGCCATGGGAAAGTCTCGATGGTGAACGCTCGACGGGGCGTCGGAGTGGTGACGGGCCACCAGGTCCTGATAGATGTGCTCTGTGATAAAGGGCAGAACTGGAGCGAGAACCTCGCTGAACGTTGTGAGAACCTCGTAAAGGGTGGCGAAGGCGGCGAGCTTGTCGGTGTCACCCTCCCCACTCTCACCCCGAGAGCGCCAGAATCGACGGCGGGACCGGCGCACATACCAGTTGGTGAGATGATCGATGAGACCGAGTGTCGGTGGCACCACGTTGTAGAGGTAGTAGCCCTCCATCTGGGTGTTCACCTCCTCGATGAGGCTCTGGAGCACCGAGAGGATCCAGCGGTCCATCTCGGGTCTTTCCGCGGCCGGTGGGGCCCCCATGAGGTCTTCAATGGTTATCCCGTCTGCTTCGGCGTAGGTGGTGAAGAAGCTGTAGGTGTTCCACATCGGGAGTAGAACGGTTCGCACCACTCCGCCAACACCGTCTTTGGAGAAGCGGAGAGGCTCCGCTCGGAGAACGGCCGAATTGATCAGGAAGGCTCTCAGCGCGTCGGCGCCGAGCTCGTCGAGGATCTCGGAAGGGTCGGCGTAGTTCTTCAAGCTCTTCGACATCTTGCGGCCGTCCTCAGCGAGAATCATCCCGTTGACGACGCAGTTCTCGAATGCCGGTCGATCGAACAGGGCAGTCGACAGGACGATCAGGGTGTAGAACCAGCCTCTGGTTTGGTCGAGGCCTTCGGCGATGAATTGAGCGGGAAAAGTGGCCTCGAAGCGCTCCTTGTTCTCGAACGGGTAATGAAGCTTTCCGTATGGCATCGAGCCGGACTCGAACCAGACGTCGAGGACCTCGGGCACCCGCGTCATCAGACCGTCACAGGTTGCGCAGTCCCAATGGATCTCATCGAGGATGTGCTTGTGGAGGTCGCTGGGGCGTTTTCCCGAAAGGCCCTCCAACTCGTCCAGAGATGCCACTGCCACCTGCTCGTCACAACCGTCGCACTCCCAGATCGGGATGCAAGAGCCCCAGTATCTGTTGCGGCTGATTGCCCAGTCCCTGGCTCCGGACAACCAATTGCCGAAACGGCGACTTCCGACATGGTCAGGAACCCAATGAATCGTGTCGTTCAACTCGACCATGCGGTCCCGGAATTGCTCCACTGCGACGAACCAGGTCGGAATGGCCTTGTAGATGAGGGGAGTGCCCGTGCGATAGCAGAATGGATAGGAGTGGGTGATGCGCTCGGACCTGACGAGTTTTCCGGACTCCTCGAGGAGGCGGATCAGGGTGGAGTCTGCGTCCTTGATGTTCTGATCGGCTACGTCCGGAACTTCGTGGTTGAACTTCCCTTCGCGGTCGACCGGATCGACGAGGTTGTTGAGTCCGGCATTCTGGAGTGCCAGGAAGTCGGCCTCGCCGTATGCCGGCGCCATGTGAACCAGACCGGTCCCTTCATTCACAGTGACATCGTCCGATTCGATTATGCGAAAAGCGCCCCTGTCCCGTTCCTCCCCGAAATAGTCGAAAGGCGGGTCGTAGGAGATCCCGAGCAGGTCGCGGCCAAGCGCCGAAGCAACGATGCGAGGATCTTCGCCAAATTCTGATGATGCTCGCTCCGCGGTGATCCAGTAGTGGCCATTCTCGTGAGAGACCCGGACGTACTCATGGTCCAGACCGACGGCTATTGCCAGGTTGCCGGGGAGAGTCCATGGCGTTGTCGTCCAGATCAGCAGGTAGTCGCCGGTCTGGGCCCTTTCGTTCCCTTCGAGGATTCGAAGACGCACGGTGATCGACGGGTCTTCGATGTCGCGGTAGTCGAGGTTGGCCTCGAAGTTGGAGAGAGGAGTGGAGGCGCCCCATGAATAGGGGAGAACCTTGAAGTCGCGGTAGACGAGACCCTTGTCCCAGAGTTGGGCGAAAACCCACCACACGGTCTCCATGAACTCGGGATCCATCGTGGTGTAGGCGTCCTCAAAGTCGACCCACCGGCCGATACGTTCCGTCAGCCTTTCCCATGTCTCGGTGTTGGTCTGCACCTCGAATCGGCATTCTTCGTTGAAGCGGGTTACACCGTATTGGTTGATCTCGGTGGGACCGGAGATGCCGAGACGCTTCTCGACTTCCATCTCGATCGGCAGCCCGTGGGTATCCCATCCGAAACGCCTCTCCACCCGATATCCACGCATTGTCCAGTAGCGGGGGACCATGTCCTTGATGACTCCGGCAAGGAGGTTCCCGTAGTGGGGGCTACCTGTCGGAAAAGGGGGTCCGTCGTAGAACACGTACTCGTGGCTCTCGGGGCGTCTTCTCACAGACTCGGCGAAGGCGTCGGTTTCGCGCCAGAGTTTGAGAATGTCTTGTTCGAGATCCGGGAAGCGAACCGAGGGCTCGACACGGGTGAACGTCGTTTTCTTGGGGGGCACCAAATCTCCAAATGGCCGCATCAGTAAGGGCGGGATGGTAGGCGAAGCGACCAACTGATCATCTACCGCAGTTGTTTCCCAGGATCTACTGTGTCGGTGTGATCGAATGGTCGGGGCTCTAGGGGAATGACGAACCGCCACAAGGTGTTTCAGGTGGCCAACAGCGATGCCGAGACTGTTCGGGGGAAACTCGGCTTGGCTTGACGACGTTGGTAGGGTTTCCGCCCTTTTAGAAGGAAGAAACGTGGCACGAAAACTCGCGAAATCCACAGTGGAGCGCTTCAGGAAGCGTCTGGAGGACGAGAAGACGCGTCTCGAGGGTCTTGTAGAAGAGTATGAGCGCGAGCTCGAGGTGGCCCGATTGACGGAGAGCTCATCGGACAGAAGCCCCGATCCGGGTAACGCCGAGGCCAGTTCGATGAAACTCGAGTACGCCAAAGAGCTTTCGATCGAGCAGAACACACTCGATCTCATCGGCAAGGTGGATCATGCCCTGGCCCGGATCAAGACCGGAAAATACGGGATCTGTGAAAGCTGTGGCGCGGCCATTCCAATCGAGCGTCTCGATGTCTTGCCTTATTCGACGCTGTGCGTCGAGTGCGCCGCCAAGTTCAATTGATCAGACGCTATACGGCCGCACTGGGCATCGCCCTGGCTGTAGTGGTGGCAGACCTGGTCACCAAGAGATATGCGTCGGTGCACTTTGCCGACTCTCCCGTAGAGGTCATTCCCGGATTTCTCACCTTCACATTCACCGAGAACCCCGGAGCCGCGTTCTCGTTGTTCCAGAATGCTGGCCCGTTCTTGGGAGTGGCAGCCATCGTCGTGTCCGTCTTCGTCGTCCGGTCGATCCGAGTGGAGCGGCCTCTTCTGGAGTTGGTCGCGCTGTCATTGGTGCTGGGAGGGGCCGTCGGAAACTTGATGGATCGCGTGCTTCGGGGCGAGGGGTTTCTCGACGGGAAGGTCATCGATTGGGTAGCCATGTGGTGGATACCGACCTTCAACATCGCAGACGCTTCGGTCACCATTGCCGTTGGGCTGCTACTCATACACGCGTGGCGAACGAAATAACACTCGAGGTGCCGTCCGAGCTCGATGGCGCCCGTGTCGACAAGGTCCTTGCGACCATGCTGGAAGTGAGTCGGGCTCAGGCTCGTGACCTGATCGACGACGGTGTTTCCATCGATGGAGCGGCGGCAAGACCGGCCGATCGGGTGACTGAAGGGTCCTCGATCACCACGCCGACTCCCGAGGAAGCCGTTGGGCTGGAAGCGGAAAAGGTGGAGTTTGAGGTTCTCTACGAGGACGACACGGTGGTGGTTGTGGACAAGCCTGTCGGTGTTGTCGTTCACCCCGGTGCGGGGCGCAGTCGGGGAACGCTGGCTGCGGGTCTTCTTTATCGGTACCCCGAGATCAGAGGGGTTGGATCTGTTGACCGCTGGGGTCTGGTGCATCGACTCGATAAAGACACCTCCGGCGCCCTCGTCGTGGCTCGGACCGCCCTTGGTTACGAGAATCTTGTTGACCAGTTGAAGCGCAGGGAGATCACCAGGGTGTACATCTGTCTGGTTCAGGGCCGCTTCGATGCGCCAACGGGGACAATCGAGGCTCCAATCGGCCGTGATCCGAACCGACCGATGCGCCGTGCCGTTGTGCAGGGCGGCAAGAGTGCGACCACGCACTACGAGGTCGATCGTGAATACCCTGAGTTTGGGTGTTCTCTGCTGACAGTCCGGTTGGAGACGGGGCGGACACATCAGATCAGGGTGCACCTTCTGGCAGTTGACCACCCGGTCATCGGAGACAAGATCTATGGCGCCAAGACCCCGAAAGTGACCTCACCTCGGACATTTCTCCATGCCTCCCGTGTCGAGTTCCATCACCCCACCACCGGCGAGCCTGTGAGTGTCGATTCGCCGCTGCCGTCGGATCTCCGTGCGGTGCTCGACTCACTCGAACAACATGGCGCCGGATAAACCGTTGGGTCGGATACCGTCAGTTCGGTGACACAGGATCCCACCACCGCCGCTCAGGCCTGTTATCGCCACCCCGATCGTCACACGCTCCTCAAATGCAGTCGATGTGACCGACCGATCTGTGCCGCCTGCTCCATCGATGCCACGGTTGGACAGAGGTGCCCCGAGTGCGTGCGCTCGGAAGGCACACAGAAGATCATCCCCACCGGAGCCCGAGCCTCTCGTGCCAGTGGAGCACCCGCAACCAAAACATTCATCGGACTGGCCGTGGTGTTCTTCGTCCTCACCGGGTTCGGACGTTCAGGCGGCTCCATATTCGAGGCACTTGCCCAATGGAACCTGGCAGTCGCCGCCGGGGAGTGGTGGCGGATCTTCACGCCGATCCTGCTTCACGCCTCGATCACTCACATCCTGTTCAACATGTGGGCGCTCTGGGTGCTCGGGCCTCAAATCGAACGCGGAGTCGGAACGTGGCCTTTCGTCAGTCTCTTTCTGGCATCGGCCGGAGTCGGAGGAGCCTTTGCCTTCTATCTCGGCGATCCGCTCGATGTTGCTGTCGGAGCGTCGGGCGCCATCTTCGGTCTGTTTGGAATTTGGCTGAGCTGGGCGATGCATCGCCGCAACACGATGCAGGGCCGGGCGATGCTTCGCCAGATAGGCGTTCTCCTTCTGATCAACGCGGCAATTCCGTTTCTGGTGCCCAACATCGCGTGGCAGGCTCATCTAGGCGGGTTGATCGCCGGAATGGTCATCGGTGAGATCTGGTCTCGTCTCCGTGGCCCCAACATCGAAGTCCTGCGCACCCTCACCGGTGTGGCGATCGCGATCGCGGCCGCCCTCTCCGTGATGATCTGAAGTCCGCGGCCCGCGTAGCTTTTTGGGAAGCACACCACTAGATTCCCAGAACTACACCCGTGTAAGTCCGGTCTGATAAACAGTGTCCTTCGCCCATCTCCATCTGCACACCGAATACTCACTACTTGACGGTGCGGCGAGGATCACCGACGTCGTCGAAGCAGCGGCCGCGGATGACCAGCCTGCCATCGCCATAACCGATCACGGGAATCTCTACGGTGTGGTCGATTTCGTCAAGGCCGCTTCGAAGGCGGGCATCAAGCCCATCATCGGCATCGAGGCCTATTACACAGAAGGCTCACGCAGGGATCGTCCGGTGGGCGCCGACAACCGCCGCTACCACATGAATCTCCTGGCCGAGAACGAGGTGGGTTATCGCAACCTCCTCCAACTGTCGTCGAAGGCGTTTCTCGACGGGTATTACTACAAGCCCCGGATGGATATCGAGCTCCTGGCGGAGCACTCAGAGGGGATCATCGCCACCTCCGGGTGTCTCGGCGGGCTTGTGCCCCAACTCCTGGCTCCCGACGCCGTCAGTGAGGAGGGGAACAAGGCAAACTCCCGGGACCTCGAGGCGGCTCTGGCTGCGGCGGGACGCTTTCAGGACGTTTTCGGCAGGGATAACTTCTTCATCGAGCTTCAGGACCACGGGATCGAAGCCCAGCAACGCATCATGGGAGACCTTCTGGAGATCGCCGATCGGATCGGTGCTCCACTCCTGGCGACCAACGACGCCCACTACACCCGACGGGACGAACACGACGCCCACGATGTGCTGCTCTGCATACAGACCGGGTCGCTGCGAAACGAGCCCGGTCGACTCAGGTTCGAGGGGTCGGAGCACTATCTCAAGTCGGCGGATGAGATGCGCCGCCTGTTTCCCGACGATGAGTTTCCCAAGGCTTGCGACAACACCTTGTGGATTGCGGAGCGGGCCAACGTCGAAATCGAGTTCGGGAAGATCCTCCTCCCGCAATTCTCGGTGCCCGACGGTGAGACCGAGCTGACCTATCTACGTCGACTGGTCGAGCATGGGATCCGGGAGAGGTACGGCGCCGAGCCGCGCGCCGAAGTCTTGGAACGGGTCGAGCATGAGCTCAAGATCATCGAGGAGATGGGCTTTCCCGCCTATTTCCTGATCGTCTGGGATCTGATTCGCCATGCCCGCGAGAACAAGATCCGTGTCGGACCCGGTCGAGGATCGGCTGCGGGGTCGATCGTCTCGTATTGCCTGGGTATCACGGCCATCGACCCTCTTGCTCACGGGTTGATTTTTGAGCGCTTTCTCAATCCCGGTCGTAAGTCGATGCCGGATATCGACATGGACTTCGACGAGCGCTATCGGGGAGAGATGATCCGCTACGCGGCCGAGAAGTACGGCAGCGATCGTGTGGCTCAGATAATCACGTTCGCCACCATCAAGGGCAAGCAGGCGCTCCGGGATGCGGCCCGTGTCCTCGGCCATCCCTATTCGATGGGGGACCGGCTGGCCAAGGCGATGCCACCGTCGATTCTCGGGAAGGACGCCACTCTCGAACAGGCTCTATCCCCACCATCGTCTGGTGCGGCGTCCGAGATCAAGGGCTGGTACGCCAACGCACACGGGCTGCGGGAGATGTACGAGGCGGACCCGGCGGCCAAGGAGGTCGTCGACGCCGCCCGTGGTCTCGAAGGGTTGCGCCGCCAGGACTCGATTCACGCTGCCGCCGTCGTGATCGCTCCCGAGCCCCTGACGAGCATCGTCCCCGTCCAGCGTAAGGGTGAGGACGCAGAGATGGTCACCCAGTTCGAGATGCACGGGGTCGAGGAGCTCGGTCTTCTCAAGATGGATTTCCTGGGCCTGCGCAACCTGTCGATCATCGAGCGGTGTCTCGAACTGGTCGAGCGCACGACCGGCGAGCGGGTCGATATCGACAACGTTCCGCTGGACGATCCAGCGACTTTCGAACTGCTTCAGTCGGGGGACACCATCGGAGTCTTCCAGATGGAGGGCACGGCTATGCGTGCTCTCATCCGATCCCTGAAACCGGACGGCTTCAACGACGTGATCGCCCTGGTTGCCCTGTACCGACCGGGTCCGATGGGCGCCAACATGCACAACCTCTACGCCGACCGGAAGAACGGGCGGGCCGAAATCGAAGAGCTTCATCCTGTCCTCACGGACAAGCTGGCCGACACCTATCAGATCATGGTGTACCAGGAGCAGGTGATGATGGTCGCCCAAGAGATCGCCGGCTACTCGATGGCCGATGCCGATGAGCTGAGACGGGCGATGGGCAAGAAGATCAAATCGGTGATGGTGGCCGAGGAAGAGAAGTTCGTGACCGGCACCGTCGATCAGGGCTTTCCCGAGAAGACCGGCCGTGAGATCTTCAAACTCATCGAGCACTTCGCCGGTTACGGCTTCAACCGCAGCCACTCCGCGGGTTACGGGTTGGTTGCCTATCAGACCGCCTATCTCAAGGCCCATTACCCACCCGAGTATCTGGCCGCCCTCCTCACAGCCACCAAGACGAACAAGGACCGCACTGCGGTCTACTTGAACGAGTGTCGTCAGATGGGGATCGAGGTGCTGGTCCCCGATGTAAACGAGTCGGAGTCCGACTTCACCGTCCACGAAGGGCGGATCCGGTTTGGCCTCTCAGCTGTCAGGAACGTCGGCGAGGGCGCAGTGGAGAAGATCGTCGATGCCCGTGAGGAGCAGCCTTTCGAGTCCTTCATGGACTTCGTCAATCGTGTCGACACCTCGGTCCTCAACAAGAGGTCGATCGAGTCGCTGATCAAGGCCGGTGCCTTTGATGGGAGCGGTGACACCCGCAAGGGACTAACACTGGTTCACAGCCAGATTCTCGACGCCACAGTGGAGCGGCGTCGCAACGAGGAGATGGGCCAGTACTCATTGTTTGCGGGAAACGATGAGTCCCAGGAGGAGACCAACATCGAAGTGCCCGACCTGGCATGGCCGCAAAAGACCCGTCTCGCCTTCGAGAAGGAGATGCTGGGGCTATACGTTTCGGACCACCCACTGCTGTCGTTGGGAGCTGCCCTTGCAGCAGCCACCTCCACCTCGATCGCCGAGCTTGACGACCTGACCGATCGATCATCGCTCTCGGTTGGTGGGATTGTCGGATCGATCACCCGGCGCTGGACCAAGAAAGGCGATCCCATGCTGTTCTTCCAGCTGGAAGACCTCGAGGGCTCGGTCGAATGCATCGCGTTTCCGAAGACCGTCCACGACTACGGCCCTCTCATCGTCGAGGACGCCGTTCTCGTGGTCTCGGGCAACCTCGATCATCGGGGCGATGAGGTCAAGGTTGTGGCGCGGGAGTTGAAGGAGCTCGAGATCAGGGATGACTCGACGGTTCGTCTCACGATCCAAGCTGCCCGTCTCACACCCGAGATCGTCGACAGTCTCAAGACCATCCTGAAAAACCATCCCGGGTCGGCGTCGGTGTATCTGCACATGACCGACAACGGGGATACCAAGGTTCTCAGACTCAGCGACGCTCACAAAGTGGAACCACGGTCGGCGCTGTTTGCCGAGCTGAAGGAACTGCTGGGCCCGAAGGCGATTCTCTAGAGGGCGTTGGACCGCCCGTGCCGTCGGCCGATCAGGTAGGCAAGAAGCGAGGTCACCACAGTTCCTATGCCGGCGCCGCCGAAGGCAATGGCTCTTTTGGTCTTGCGGGCGAAGATGACAACCGGCCACCCCCGTTCCCGTGAGATGGAGAGAAGCTGGGAGTCGGGATTCACCGCGACCGGGTGACCTACGTGTTCCATCATCGGAAGATCTGAGATCGAGTCCGAGTAGGCATAACAGAGCTGGGGGTCGTACCCGCGCTCGGACGACAGTTTCTCGATCGCCTGCACCTTGCCGGCGCCATAGACGAACGGGCCGTCGAGGCTCCCGGTGTACTTGCCGTCGACTACCTCGCTTCTGGTCCCGATCGCTCCCGTCATGCCCAGGGAGATGGCAAGTGGCTCAACCAGGCCTTGAGGGCTGGCCGAGACGATCCAGGTGTCCCGTCCCTCCCCGTGATGCATCGAGATCAGCTTGCGTGACTCCGGTCGCACTTTGTCGGTCAGGCGGGGAAGCACAGCAGTCGCCAGACCGTCCAATGTGTTGGCCGGGGAACCCGCAATCTTGCTGAGGAAGTCGGCTTTGAGATCGTCTGAAGACGCATCGTTCTTGTCGCCGAGCAGTTTGAAGCTGAGGGCAGCAATTCCCCATTTGGCGATGTCACTGTTGGATGCAATGCCCTGTCGCCAGGCCTCAACACCGACCGGAAACGCAGCGGCTCCCGATATCAAGGTCCGGTCGAGGTCAAAGAAGGCGGCAGCGTTACGCATGAGCAGAGTTTATGCGTCTCACCCGACTCCGATTCGCTCCCACGGGATACCGGAACCCTCGCTCATGAGGCGGGCCAGACCATCGAGATCGGTGAGCGGCTCGTCCGAAAGCGGAACCGTGGCAACAGTTGCTCCGTAGCGCGCGGAGAACTCCTCTCTCGCATCACGCTGTCGCAGGGTCTCAGATCCCCAGAGCTGTGCGACGTGGCGCAACTCGGCCGATGTCTTGGCTGGTATGGGTGGGTTGGCCCAGGCGTCGGGGAGTGCCCGATTGAAGATGACCACTTTGGGGGCAGAGGCGAGTCCCGGCAATTCCCGGTAGAACTTGACCGCTTCACCGACCGGTGCCGGATCAGCGGTGGTGATGACGACTATCGACGACTCCCGCATGACCTTCTCGATCTCGCGTCCCCGGCGTGCCACGCCGTCATAAGTCGTTCGCAGGTCGACAAGGAACTCGGCCACCCTTTCGAGAAGGTGCGAGCCGAGGATCGAGTCGGCAATACGGAGCATCGGCCGGGCGGCACGGTTGTAGAGGACCTTGCGCCCCGGCAGCGGACCTCCGGTGATCCAGCGCAGAAGCCTGCCACCGACAAGATCGGCCATCTGCGCCGGTGCCGCGAAGAAATCGATGCCTCCCCCGGACGGCGGCGTGTCAACTACGACGAGGTCCCACGCACGAGCCTGAACGAAGGTCGCAGCCTGGTCGGCCGCTGCGTATGACTGAGAGGCGGGGAAGTGCTCCGAGGCCGCCTGGAAGAACTCGTTGTCGGCAAGTCGTGTTGCGACGTCCGGATCGGCGTGACGCATCGCTACCGCCCTCCACGACGCGGATGCGTCGAGCATGGCCGCCCACAGCAGTGGCTCGTCGACATGGGGGGTGGGCTCATCGCCAAGATGGGCTATCCCGAGCGCTGAGGCCAGGCGCCGGGCGGGGTCGACCGTGACCACGAGAGTGCGGAGACCCTCTCGCGCCGCGGTGACACCGATAGCCGCGGCGATCGTGGTCTTGCCGACACCTCCAGCCCCGGTGATGAGG
>JAUXMQ010000069.1 GCA_030623125.1 Acidimicrobiia bacterium | reverse complement strand
GAATGGGTTCATCGAGCGGATGTGCCGGCGATGTTCATCGTCTGGATGGTGGCTTCGATGGGAATTCTTGTCTGATTCACACCGGGAGCGAATAGACAACAACCTCTCTGGGGTCTCCCCCCGACCTCGACAATGCTTCCATGACCCACGGGATGTTCGGCATCTTGACGGCCATCTCTTCAACGCCGCGCCCACGGGCCAGTTCGATGAGATCGATGAGCAGCCGAGGTGCCTCTTCTGACGTTGTGGCTATCCAGAGTGTCTGGATCAGGCCGTTGTTGGACTCGTCGATAACCACCCAACCACCCGGAGACTGAAAGAAATTGCCGGCGCCGGCAGCGTCGGCGAGGTCTTCCGGCATCGCCTTGCGCCACTGCCATCCGTGGGCAAGCAGCCCACGACCCACATGGGACAGCTCACTCGTCGACCAGAACATCCAGGCAGCGTCGATATCCGATCGTGGCGCAGGTCTGAGACCAGGATCACTCGGGCTGGCCGAGGTCGATCCGATCACATGTCGAGCATAGACCCAGCTCGAAGTCTTCCGGTAACCGAGGGACTCGACCTGGCGTCGTGCATCGTCGTTGTCGGCCTCGGTTGCGAGCCGAACAACCCTGGCGCCGCGCTCCCGCGCCCAGACGACCCCTGCGTGATTCAGTGCCGACCCCATGCCGGAGCGCTTGTGGTCAGGGTGGACACGGGCTGCCTCCAGCCATCCTTCCGTTTCGGAGAGCATCAGAGCATGAACCACTGCTACTGGTGTCGCAGATTCATCCACACAAATGACGACGGCAGAGTTGGGATCATCGATCCAAGCGGAAAGGCGGTCCGGCACGTAATCCCCCCACTCGAAGGTGTCCGTGGTCCACGGGACTATCTGTTTGACATCTTCAGGGCGAGCCATCCTCACCGTGAATGACATGGCTACATCCGATCCGGTATCTCGATGCCGAGCAGGTCGAGAAGACGCTCCAGAGCGGCGAGGGTCCAGGTGGAGAGTTGCAGCCAGGACGCCTGCTGCTGCGGGTTGGGCTCAGACAGGATGTGACAGGCGTCATAGAAGCGGTTGAACCGACTGGCCAGCGTGTAGGCGTACTCGGCGACGTGGTTCGGTGCTCGCAGATCGATGCTCCGATCTATCACCGGGGGAAGGTTGAGTAGTTCGAGAATCAACTCACGCTCGACGTCGACGGCAGGTCCGATGATCGCCCCCGTTGATAGTCCCTGCTCCGTAGCTTTTCGGAGGATTGACTTGATCCGTACGGCGGCATACTGGAGATAGGGACCCGTCTTGCCTTCGAACGAGCTGAACTTCTCCAGGTCGAGTACATAGTCCGAGCTCCGATTGTTGATCAGGTCACCGAATTTGAGCGCTGCGACTCCGACCGTGGTTGCGATGGCCTCCCTCTCCTGTTGTGGATACTCCTCGGCGAGATGGGCTTCGTTCAGGCGATCGAGGGCTGCGTCCTGGACCATCTTGATCACGTCGCCGAGTCTGACAACCCCTCCCTCACGAGTCTTGAAGGGTTTTCCGTCGGGACCGTTCATCGTTCCGAACTCGATGTGTTCGAGTCCAACCCCGTCCGAAGCGATGTCTCCCTTGCGTGCTGCACGGAAGACCTGGGTGAAGTGGTCCGACTGGCGCCGGTCCACAACATAGAGCATGAGATCGGCGCCTAGTTCCTTCACTCTCATCTCCACGGTTGCCAAGTCGGTGGTGGAATAGAGAAACCCACCGGCCGACGACTGGAGGATCAGCGGTGGCCACTCCCGATTGTCTTCGGTCTGGTCCACTCTCACGACGAGGGCGCCATCCGACTCCTCGGCGACACCTGAGTCTTTCAGAGCGTCGACCATCGAGGCGATCCGGTCGTGGACATCCGATTCGCCGTACCAAAGATCGAAGGCCACGCCGAGTGCTCGAAAGTCGTCCCGCTGTGATTCTTCCGAGACGGATTTCATGTGACGCCAGAGGGCTCGATAACCGGGGTCGCCCTGCTGAAGACGAACAGTCGCCTCCCTGGCGCGATCGGCGAACTCAGCGTCTTCTCGTCCCCTCGTTGCCGCCTCCGGGTAGATGCGTTGCAGGTCCTCGAGGGTCACCGGCGACTCACCCGGATATTCAGTGGCCTCAGCGTCGAAGTAGGGGAGACCGGGAATCGTCTGCTCGATCGCGGCGATGAGAAGACCCATCTGAAACCCCCAATCGCCGAAATGGGGATCCCGAATGACTGTGTGGCCGGCGAAGGAGAACAGGCGTGCGAGGGAATCACCGATGATCGTCGCCCGAAGATGCCCGACGTGCATTGCCTTGGCGACGTTGGGCCCTCCGTAGTCGACGACCACGGTCAAGGGCTCTCCGGCGGTGTCATAACCGAGGTGGCTGTTGTCAGCGGTCTTGTTGGCCCATTCGATGAGCGCCTCGTCGGCGAGGCGAATGTTGATGAATCCCGGCCCCGCAATCTCTGTCGAAGCGATCTCTGCTGCTTCCGCCAGACGCTCAGCCACAGCCGAAGCTATCTCTCTTGGTTGTTTGCCTGCCAGTTTTGCAGCGGCCATGGCGCCGTTGCACTGGAACTGTGCCAACTCTGGTCGCTGGGAGAGGACAACTTGTCCGTAATCAGACGACAGCCCGATGTCGGCGAAGGCCTTTCCGGCTAGACCTGTGAGATGAGACTGCAGCGACATCGTGTCTGGAGGTTAGGTGATGGCTCCAGGACAACGTTTCGGGTTGTTTTCTCCCCTTTCTTGCTCGAGTGAGGAGCCACGAATGTTCGAAGGGGAGTTTGGTTGAGAGGATGACTGAGTCTCGCCGGGTCCTGAAATGACGTATGGGTTGTGCTGGTGGGCGTTGCTCCTCTCGCGTGGTTCGGATGCGCCCCCTAACCAGCCTGGATACGGCAACGGTAAGTCCCCTCAACACTTGGTGACACATTGTCTGACTACGAATCAGAAGGTTGGGCGTTCGAATCCTCCCGAGCGCGCCACTTGCCAAGCATCCTGGTCAGCACCCCAAAGTTGACCGCCCAGCCGACGCCGAACACCTTGCCTGGGAGGATCGGACCCTCCGGGTTCCAGTAGGTGCTTCGCACCCGTCCGATGGTCGGCATCCGGAAGTCGTAGGGCACGAGGTCGGCGACTTTCCCGTGCCACGTTCTCTCATCCGGCGGCTTGCGGAGCTCTTGGACGATTGCGACAACCCCGATGATCGCGAAAGCCAGTCTCCAGAAGTCCTTAACACTGGGCATCCGCCGTTCGCTGTCCATCGCCCGGAGGCTACCAAGATAGGCGACGGGTCAGAGCGCCGCGTTCCTGGAAGAGCCTGAAGAGGGTGATGCCGCCGGCCTGAAGCGCACCCCACACCATCGTGTGCGGCCGAGTTACGCGCCCATAGGTGCCGTTAAGTGATGTGCGCCCTGTGCCCGATTCACGAAAGGTCGGAGGGGGAGGTGCTAGCTAGTTTAACTGTGCGTTCTCGACGAACCCTGAGGAGGAGAAGGCTATGGCTCGTGTGCGGTACATGGTCAATGACGTGGACGAGGCTGTGCGGTTTTATGTTTCACGTCTGGGCTTTGAACTGATAGAGCAATACGGACCGGCGATAGCGATTCTGATCCGAGGAGACCTGGAGCTGCTTGTTGCCGGACCAAAGACATCAGCCGCACGACCGATGTCCGATGGCGCAACACCTGGTCCAGGAGGTGGCTGGTCCCGGTTCATTCTGGAAGTCGATGACCTCGAATCCTGGGTGACGGAACTCAAAGAGAAGGGTGTGGCGTTCAGAAATGACATCGTCGAGCAGGGTGGACGCAAACAGATACTTTGCGTAGATCCTTCAGGAAATGTGGTTGAACTCTTCCAACCCGAGTAGGCGACCACTGGCTCATAGTCGTCATCGCAGGAGCGCATAAGTGCCGTCATGTGCTGTCGAAGGGTGTCTTCAGGTGGGTGGTGGTTGTTGAGGAAATCCTTTGGATATATTGATGCCTGAGTGGTCAGGCTAGGACTGGCCGTTTGGCGCGGTCTTCGATGAGGTCGGCTAGTTGAACGAACGGGTCGAAGCCGATCACGTTGGGTGCATCTGCGACGAAGTTGGATAGGGCGTTGATGTCGTAGAAGTAAGCCTCTCCATCCAGGTCGTTCACGAGATATTCCACCCCACCGAGATCGGCATTGGTCGCGTCGAGAATGCGGGCCGCTTCGTCAATCAGATGATCAGAGGGGATGTACCTCCTGACTAGGTCGCCGGCATTGGTGATACCTTGCGCCGGGTCGCAGTAGTCGGCTGGACAAAGGTTGAACGAGCCGGGTTGGAGTTGGAGTCTGATCGCGTACAGGAACTCTCCGCCGAGGATCTCAACTCGCACGATCGAGTTGTCTCGGGCTGGAAGTTTCTCCTGTACCAAGCCTGTGCCGTCGGGTCCGAGATCGTCCAGCAGTCCTGCCTCGACTGCAGCGGCTAACTCGGTTGGTGTCTGGTATTCGGTGATCCCGGCCCCGCTGCCGCCAATGTTGGGTTTGACCATTACAGGGAAGGTCAGGTCTATCGCAGCTCCAAGAATTTCACTGCTGTTCAAAACTGGGCGCCCCTCGGGGTGACGCACCTGTTCGCGTCTCAACAGGTCCAGTTGTCTTCTTTTGGACAACTCAAACTCATACGACGTCGAACCGTTGACAACTGGAATCCCTGCCGATTCGACGTTGCGTAGAAATTCGGGGGTTTTGAGCATTGCAGCCATGTGACCCCTGGTCCACGCCGAAGGACTCATCCGGTTGACCAACACATCCCACTCACCAACCCTCGCCGGATCGAACTCGAAACTGGATGCGTCGATAGAGGACCATTCGAGACTCCGTCGATCCAACTCCCTAAAAAGTGGCTCGTTCCATTTGGGATGTTCGTGGAATACCGCAATCGACACAAGAAGGCCTTTCAGACTCGCTCAGGTGAATTAACACTATGTTGGCAGTGGTAATTCCGTCAACGACAAGACCAACTGTCAACCCAGGCATATCGGCTCAAATCGTCCGCGCACAACCAGCAATACGTCCTGCTATTCAGCTGCCCATAAGTGCTTGATTGATACCTGTGGTGGGTGTTGCGGCGTTTCGTAAACATCTAGAGAATCCGGCTGGTCGCTCTCTAGGTGCCTGCCATTTTCGCGTTGGCTTTCTGACGAGTTGTTGGCCAGTCGGTGTCCTTGCTGGGTGTGGCTCAAAAGAGGCGAGAGCACTATCGACCCGAATCAGGAGTGCCACCTCGGTTTCGTCTACTGCCAAGGAGGGCATTGTGAACACCAAAGACATTGCACGGTTCTCCACCAAAAGCCACTACGCCACCTACAACGCCACGGCACCGATCGAAGTGTCATCAGCAGGCAACACAAGGCACCGCCTGAACCTGCGAGGGAACCGCATCTTGAACCACGCCATCCGCATCGCAGCTGTCACCCAGATACGACACAACACACACGGCCGGGTCTACTACCAGAAGAAAGTCGCTGAAGCCAAGACCCCCAAAGAAGGGATCAGAGCGTTGAAGCGACGCATCTCAGACGCCGTCTACAAGTCCCTCATCGCCGACACAGCAAGCACCACTGCGAACTGACAAGAGTGGGCCCGGGAGGACACCCAGGAACGACTCTGAGTCCAGCGTGGCCGGATTGCATCCTGAACACCGGCTCTTCGGACAAGTCACTTCCCGGACCCGACACCAACGCTATGACCAACCGCGGCGCAAAGCCAACGGTTCACTCAGACGCGCCCGCCACCGCCCCGGAAACAACCACTTGACACAAACAGGCTTCGTTATGTGCGGGTCGTGTCAACTCTCCGGCTTGTTCGCCGCTCGAAGCACCGTACCGATCGCCGCTCCAACGACCATGCCGATCGTAATGCCAACGCCGATCGCGAAACTGCCCCCGATCAAAGCTCCGACCACAAGGCCGATGACGATGCCGATCCCGATGGGAAATCCCATGAACTTCATATTGTCATCCATGAATCGCTCTCCCTTCATAAGCCGTGCTTTGTGACGACCGCAAGCTAATCCAAGGCTCCGATCCATCCAGACACCGACAATAGCAGCGGCCTATAACCGGCAACATGTGCGGGTCGCGGGGGAGTAATCAACCGCCCATAAGTGCCGTTATGGGCGGGTAAACAATGACGCTGCTGGTGTGTTGGCACCGGTCGATGAGCTCCACTGTCTACCGGTCTTGTGCAGCAGCTGGGGGTGGTCGCCTACCAACCGGCGTCCCTGAGGATCGCTTGGAAGAGATCGAGGGGGCCGAAGCCGGCGTGGTACGCCGCCACCGTGCCGTCGGTCTCGACGAGGACCAGCAGCGGTATCCCGCCGCCCCATTGGTCGCCGTGGAGATTTCCTGATAAGCCATCAGGTATGACGACCGACGCTTGACACGTATGGTCATCTTCTCGAAGGCCTCGATGCCCTGGCCGCTGAGCGATTAGACACCGCGTACTCGCT
>JAUXMQ010000066.1 GCA_030623125.1 Acidimicrobiia bacterium | reverse complement strand
TGCTATTTGGCCCACCGTGCTCGTGCCGGTCGTGGCCGTGCTGGTGATCACGGTTCTCATCACCCGATCATCCGGTGCAGCAACGATCGTCACGATTGTCACCCTCAACATCTTGGCCATACTCTGGGCCTCGCTCGTGTGGCCGATGGCCTGGGGGATAGCCGCCACCAGTCAGCTTCTGATGCTGTCACTGGGAATAGGTCTCATTCTGTGGAACAGACATTGGACCGACTCACCGTTCAGCCGACAACACCGTCATTCACTTCGAGAACCAGCGTGACAGGTCCGTCGTTCGTCAGTTCAACATCCATCATCGCTCCGAAGACACCGTGGGCTGTGACGATATCGCGCTCCCGAAACGAGTGGATCATCCGATCGATCAGCGGACCGGCATGTTCAGGCCGGGCGGCATCGGTGAATGACGGACGGCGACCTCGCTTCACATCTCCTGCCAGGGTGAACTGACTCACGACCAGCACCTGACCATCGACATCCACCAGCGGGAGATTCATCTTCTCTGCGTCATCGTTGAACACTCTCAGCCCGGCAATCTTGTCCACCGCTGTATCGACGTCCCCGTAGCCGTCGCCATGCTCCACACCGACGAAAAGACATAGCCCTCTCCCGATACGCCCCACGACGCGGCCGTCGACACGCACCAGAGCTGAAGAAACTCGTTGCAGGACTATGCGCACCGGTGTGATTCTGGCAGCACCCCCCAGGAAACACCGGAAGGCAAATAGAGTGTCGCGGTGCCCAAACGAAAGTTACCGGATCCCGACCTTCTCGGTGGCCCCGACGGGGGTGCGGTGGTCTATCTGCTCGATGTGGCAACCGAACTCGAGGTGGGTCTACTCGAGAAATGGATTCGAAGCCAGATAGGGCACCAAATAGAGACGATCCGGGTCACCTCCTCCCGACGCGGTCGTGGGGGCGATCCAATCCACTTGTCGGACCGGATAGCGGCAGCCGACGACGCCTTTCTCATACCCGTCAGGGTCGTCTGGATGGCGCCCAAGAAGAAGGGACGTAGATCAGTCACATGGTCGGATGCCTTCAGGCCGGGCGACCCGAGAGACCCGAGAGGGTTGCGGGCATACTGGATTCGGACATTCCGGCCCAGCCGACTCAAGCTGATCGCAGCGCAGGGGGCCCTGGCGTCAGATCTGGCAGCCGATTACGAATCCTCAGGAGAGATCGATGGCATCGCGGCATTCGCGACGCGGCGCGTGTGGAGAGTCCTCGACCAGGCTGAGCGCAAGCTCCGCGGGGACCGGTACAAGATTCCTCGTTTCGTCCCGGAGGCCATTCTGTCACGGAGAGACTTCGTAGAACAGGTGGACATCTATGCCCGAGAGGCGGAAGTCGACCCGGACGACGCGCTCACCGACGCCGAGCGGTATCTGCGCGAGATGGCGGCAACTCACAGCCCCTACGTCATCGATCTGATCGCCAACGCGATCCATGCTCTTTACCGACAGGGATACGGGGAGATCAAGTATGACGCGAATCAGGTGGCAAGGGTGGCCGAGCTGGGTCGTTCCAGTCCGGTGATCTTTCTCCCCTCGCACAGGTCCAATCTGGATCGCCTCAGCTTCCAGTTCATGCTCTGGGAGAACGATTTGCCACCCAATCACACGGCCGGAGGCATCAACCTCAACTTCTTCCCGATTGGCCCGCTCATGCGTCGGACGGGTGTGTTCTTCATCCGGCGATCGTTCCGCGACAACCTCCTCTACAAGATCGTCCTCAAGGCCTATATCGATTTCCTGATCGAGAAACGCTTCCCGATGGAGTGGTACATGGAAGGCGGGAGATCCCGATCCGGAAAGTTGGGACCACCCCGGTACGGCCTCCTTCACTACATCGTCGATTCGCTGCGCAGCGGCAAGGCCGAAGACGTGCAGTTGATACCGGTCTCGATCGCATACGACCAGATACAGGACGTGCCCGACTACACCCGCGAGGCCCAGGGTCGCACCAAGGAGAAGGAGTCCATTGGATGGCTCTTCAGGGCCGTCCGCTCACTACGTCGACGCCACGGCGACATCCACATCCGAGTGGGCGACCCCATCTCGGTGGCGTCGGTGATGGGCTCGATCGACGAAGGGGAGGAGGTAACGATCGGGCTCCAGAAGCTCGCCTTCGAGGTCATGTATCGAATTGGGACCGTGACACCAATTACGCCCACCGCCATGGTCAGTATCGTCCTTCTGGCTGAAAGAGGATCGGCCCGAACCGCCGATGATCTTGCCGGCGCAAGCAACCGTCTCATGGACTTCATAACGGCGCGCGATCTGCCCCTGACAGCGAAGTCCGATCTCTCCGAACCGGAGGTCGTCGCCGTGATCCTCGACTCGCTCTCGGAACACGGAAACGTGTCCAGTCATGAGGCACTGGGGAGAGTCGTCTACTGGCTCGACGACGAGCAGATGATCCGACTCTCCTACTACCGCAACGTCATAGTTCACTTCTTCCTGAACAGGGCGATCGCCGAGATGGCCCTCACCTCTCTCATCGACGAAGGAGAGCGCGAGGCCCAAGTCGCCGAGAATCGGATGCTGTCCCTGAGAGACCTTTTCAAGTATGAGTTCTTCTTCACCGAAAAGGAGCAGTTTCTCAAAGACCTCTCTGATGACATTGCACACGACGTCCCGGATTGGCCTTCCGTTCTGACAGCAACTGGCGCCCTCGGAGTCATCGCCAAGATGGGAGACCCGGTCGCATACTGGGCCGTTCTCCCCTTTCTCGACGCCTATCAGATCGTTGGAGACGAACTCGAAGGGCTCACCGGATCGTTCGACGAGAAGAAGTTTCTCAAGGCATGTCTGGCGAGAGCTCGGATGTATCGCATCGAGGAGCGACTCTTCTCCGGGGAAAGCGCCAGCCAGGTTCTCTTCAAATCGGCCCTGGCACTCGCGAGAAACCGGAGCCTGCTGGACGACGACCCAGAAGTTGGCGAACGGCGGTCGAGGTTCGCCGCCGAAGTGAGACAAGCGAGGTCGCTTGCCGCGTCGGGCTTATAGAAACCCGCGCGTAAAACGTGTGTCCCAGGTTGGGGTCAACCGTCCTTGTTGAAGCGGCGATGGGCCTCGGCGATCATCTCAGCTGAGCTCTTTGGCCGAACTTCTTCGACTTCGATGTCGGGCAAACTCGCCGTCTCCTCAGAGGGGTCAAATCCGATTGCCTTCGCCAGATCGTCCGCATCGACCGGTGCAGGCTCGACCGGAGGAGGGGGGGCGGGTCTACGTTGGACGGGACGTGGCGCCGGAGGAGGCGTCGGGGGAGGCGTCGGCTGGTCTTGCTGCTCGGACAGGTCATTCGGCGAACCGAGAGCGTCCTCGACGCTGACGCGACGGCTGCGTCTCCGAATGGAGCGTCCGGCGAACAGCAGTATGAGCGGTATGAAGAAGCTCGACCCGAAGAAGGCCAGTATGTCACCGAGTGGGGTGCCCCCGACATTGATGAGACGTGACACGAAGTAGAGAACAAACCAGACCGATCCGATCCCGGAGAGAATTCTCCCGAGACGAGCGCGTCCGTCGTTATCCGCCATGACCTCATTCAACCATCAGTGACGGGTGATAGCGATGCGAAGTCGCCAGCCGGCAAGAATCAGCAGGACCGCGGCATAGAGGGACAGGACCCCAAGTTCCAGAAGGATGTCGACCGTGGTCCCTCCACGTCTCACCAGTTCGGCGAAGGCGTCGAGGGCCCAGGCATGTGGAGTCAGGTGCGCAACCCTTTGCATGGTTGGCCCAAACAGTTCCAGGGGCAGCATCGATCCGCCCAGAGCCGCCAAACCGATGCTGAGCATCACTCCGATACCGCTTGCCTGCTGATCATTCTTGAAGGTTGCCCCCAGAAGGATGCCGGCACCTGCGCCAACCGCCGAGAAGGTCACAAGAATCAGCAATGCCCCCACAGGGTCGCCCCAATTCACCCTGAAGATAAAGAACGTGAGCACCATGATGTAGAGCCCCTGCACCATCGCCACGCCGAACCTGCCGACACTCTCGCCGACAACGATCGTGCCTATCGACGTCGGGGTGGACAGCATTCTCTGGCTGATGCCGAGCTGACGGGTGAGAATCAGAGCGGCGGATCCGGCAAGAGCAGTCAGGAAGACAAAGAGCACGAGCTGCTGGGCCGCGCCCATATCGAACTGGCCAAGGGTGTCGGGGAAAAGGGCTTCACCGAGAGCGGACACCTCGACTTCGATACCGTTGTTGTCGTCAGCAATGCCTGACGCCACCGTGAGTGCCTGCTCGAATGGAATCTCTGTCTCAGCGGAGGTGAACTGGGCGGCTCCGACCGGTTTCATGACATCGGCGACGGCAGAACCCACTATCGACTGGAGTTGGGGCCCGAACCCGTCGGGCCTGGAGACAAACCCCATCTTCACAACCTCTCCTTGTCTCGCCCTTTGGTCCATGTCGGCAGGCAAGAACACTCCCGCCTGAACATTTCCAACCTCTACCGCAGAGAGAAGATCGTCCTCGGTCTCATACGGGAATACGTCGATCCCATCAATCGCCTCGATCTCCGAGACCACATTCCGGGCGATCTGACCGTCATCGGCCGCGAAGAGACCAACGGCGGGGTCGACGCCACCCCCGAACTGGGCCCCGATCAGGAGAATGATCCCGATCGGGAAGATGAAGACAAAGAAGACGTTGGAACGCTCTCGCAGCATTCGCCTGATGTTGGAAGCACCGATGGCGAGAACCCTCATCGCTCCAGCCTCCTCCGAAGCAGAACCAACCCGATCGACCCCGTGACTCCGGCGAAGACGAGCAAAGCCCCGGTTGCCGGCAGAGCCGCTGTCCACGGCGCCGCGTCAGCGAGATCTGCAAGCCCGCGCATAAACCAGGCATGAGGTGTCAGAAAGGTCAATTTGGAGAGAAGGTCATCACCCTGGCCGAGTGGAAAAAACACTCCCCCCAGCATCCCGAGGACCACAGCGATGATCGCCCCCATGTTTCCGGCGCCCTCGGGTGTCTTCGCAGCCGAGGCCACCAGACCCATGATTCCGACGGCCGAGAGAACACCGGCTACCACGAGGAGAGCCACGCCGAAGGGTGCTCCCCAGTCGGCGTTCAGAAGGAAGGGAACAGAGGTTGCCACCACCAGGGTTGTCATCGAGATGACCCCGAGAAGGAACGCAAGGATGGCCTTGCCGCCCACCACCGACAGCCGGCCAATCGGAGCCGCCTTGAGCCGGGCCAGCGTTCCATCGCGCTCTTCCTCGAGCAATCCGAGAACTCCGAACTGCACCGTGAAGAAGAGGAAGAAGATCGCCATAGCGGCGGCGAAATAGGTCGTGCCATCCAACTGTTTGGTGGCCGCCGACACATCCTCCAGTTGATAGGAGAACGCGGCTGACGACGGATCGCTGGAAAGAGAGCTGACAAACTGGGGAGTGATCTGTGACGAAGTCACTATCGCAGTGGTGGTGATGGCAAGTTGCGTCGCTTCGACACCGATGGAGAACTGTTGGGCTATGGAAGCTGCGATCTGGGTAGACGTGGGAGCATCGATGTCTCCAACGACACGGATCGTAGGGGAGGCGACGGTCACCACCCCCTCACCAAGACCATCCTCTATCAGGTAGTAGGCGTCAATCTCATCATCTTCGATTGCCCTCTCGGCGGAGGCTTCGTTCGCATAGTTCTCGATTGTGAGAACTCCATCTGCCTCCACCTCCTCGAGAACGGCACCGAACCGTAGGGAGATCTCCGATTGGTCGAGGTCGACCATCCCGTATTCGAGGCCAAGGCCCGTCGCATCGAAGACACTGCCGAAAACCAGGTTGAAGACGAACGCAAGAACCAGTGGTGCGACGATTCCGAATATGAACGCCGAGCGGTCGCGGACCCGAAGCTTCAGATCCTTGACGGCTATTTGTGCTGCGGCGATCACTGGTGCCCTCCGAGACGCACCACTAGTCTCGAAGCGCCTTCCCGGTCAGGTGCAGAAAGACGGCCTCGAGGTTGGGCTCGAGCACTTCGACACCACTGATCGTGCCTCCTGACTCGGTGACGCGCGCAAGGAGCTCTGGCAGAATCGATGAGGCGTCATCGCTGAGGATGTGGAGCTGATGGTCGGACGACGTTGCTTCAGAGACTCCGGCAACCTCCCTGACCGACTTCGCTGCGGCAGTCAGGTCACCGCCACCGCTGATCGTGACCCGGTCCTTCTGGCCGACCATCTCAACCAGCTCCCGTCGGGTCCCCTCGCCCTGGATCTTGCCCTCGTCGATGATGGCCACCCGATCACAGAGACGCTCAGCCTCCTCCATGTAATGTGTCGTGTAAAGGACTGCCATGCCCTCTTCGGACAAGCGCTCCACCGATTCGAGAATCGCGTTGCGCGACTGCGGGTCGACACCAACGGTTGGCTCATCGAGGATGAGCAGTTGCGGCTTGTGCAGAAGACCGATCCCGATGTTTAGACGGCGTTTCATCCCACCGGAATACTCGTTGATCAGATCGTCGGAGCGGTCGGCAAGTCCGATCACTGCCAGAACCTCGTCGGTCCGAGAGACGAGATCACTGCCGCCCATGCCGTAGAGTCGTCCGAAGAAAGCCAGATTCTCTCGCGCCGTCAGATCTGGATAGATCGCCAGGTCCTGTGGCACCAACCCGATCTCGCTCTTACCGAGGGT
>JAUXMQ010000021.1 GCA_030623125.1 Acidimicrobiia bacterium | reverse complement strand
CCACGGTGTCACCGAGGTCAGGGAGATGCTCCAGCAATGCTGTAATCAGACCGCCCAGTGTCTCGTACCGACCCTCGGGCCACTCGAAGCCGAGGGCCGCTTCAACTTCGTGCCGATGGAGGAGACCGGAAAGCTCACCGGACTTCGAGGAAACGGAGGATGGCAGATGGTCGTGCTCATCCCTGATCTCACCAACGATCTCTTCGAGCAGGTCCTCCGACGTGACTATGCCCGCCGTACCCCCGTATTCATCGGTCACCACGGCCATCCCCGAGCCCCTGGTTCGGAGCTCGAAAAGCACAGCCTCGAGCGGCTGGCTGTCCGGGATGACGAGAGCGGGTCGCATGTGATTGACGATCGGTTCTGAGTCACGCTGCTCGACCGGGACTCGCAAACTGTCCTTTACGTGGGCTACTCCGAGGATCTCGTCGAGGTCGGAGCCGAAGATCGGGAAGCGGCTGTGCCCGGACTCGATGGAGGCAAGCTGGATGTCCGCAACCGTTGCGGACGAAGGGAGACCGACGATCTGCACCCTCGGGACCATGACATCGGATGTGAGGTTCTCCGCGAAGGTTATCGACCGGGTGAGCAGACCGAGCTCGTGGTCGCTGAGGAGGCCACCCTCTCCGGAGGCTCGGATGATGAGCTCCAGCTCCTCTATCGAACGCACACCGGCCAACTCCTCTCTGGGTTCGATCCCCATCATTCGCACTGCCCGGTTTGCAGCGGCGTTGAGTATCCGGATCAGAGGAGAGAAGGCGCCGTTGACCATCAGCATCGGTATTCCGACTCGCTGAGCCGTTCGATAGGGGTAGGTGATGGCGAGGTTCTTGGGGACCAGTTCGCCAAACACGAGTTGCATGGAGGTGCCGAGAGCAAGTGCGAGAACGATGGTCAGTGTGGGTATCAATTCCTCCGAGAAAGGGAGCCACTGAAGAAACGGCTCGATCACCGGGCCGAGAGTCTGCTTGATGACGAGGCCGAGAATCAGCGATGAGAGCGTTATTCCCAGCTGAGCCCCGGATAGATGAAACGACAACTTGGAAAGACCGGTGAGAATGCGGCGGGCTCTCCGGTCGCCCTCTTCGGCCTTTCTGGTGACCCGACTTCGTGGAACGGTTATGAGCGCGAACTCGCCGGCAACGAAGAAAGCGTTGATCGCCAGAAGAAACGCGACGAGAGCCAGACCGGCGGCTGTACTAATGGGTGGGCGCCTTCTGGATCACGGTTGGGGGGTCACACTAATGCCCGCGAGTTTCCTGTCACACCCCTCTCTTAGGGTGAGGTCAGGAGGTCAGAGATGTTGATTGATTGTGAGCAATGCGCCATGTTGGATACCAGCGCCTGTGACGAGTGTGTCGTGACCTGTCTTCTCGGGGCCGGCCCGGTGGATCTCAGTGACAGTCAGACCGAGGCCATCAAGAATCTCGCGGATGGAGGGCTCGTGCCTCGTCTGCGTCTCATTCCCGCGGAGCGCCGGGTGTCCTGATCGACATGCGCTCCATCTGCAAGGGGCCCGGTTACCCTCGGTTTTCATGGTCAAGGTGTACGCGGTCGTCCTCGTTGTCGGGATCGTCGGTCTTCTGGTGTTGATCATGGGTGGCGCCTTCGCCGAGAACGTGGGCCATCCGGAGAGAGACCCCGGTGAGTTGATGGGAGTCCGAGGCAAGGCCGCGATCGGCGCTCTTGTCGGTTTCGGCATGGGTGGCATGTCCGCGGAGTTTTCTCCCCTCGACTTCACATGGCAGCTTTCGCTTCTCCTTGCCGTCATCGCGGCTGTTCTGTCGGTGGTGTGGGTTCGTTATGCGGCCGGTCAGGCTGAAGGCTGATGCTCTTCGTCTCCGATGTCCACGGGGCCATGAAGCCACTCCGGCGACTCGTTGAGAGCGACGAGCAGGTGATCATCCTGGGTGATCTGGCCAACCTGACCGACTACAGGAGTGGCGAGGGGGCAGTTGCCGACGTTCTTGGGCTCGGATTTGCCCGCGCCTCGGCTGAAGCTCGAGCCACGGGGGACTATGCCGGGATGCGAGCCCTCTGGATAGGGCGTGTCGGCGAGAAGGTAGAAGAGGTTCGAGCCGAGATTGGCCGGGCAATTGATCGTCAATACGACGAAGTCGCGGTGGCGCTCTCGGGCGGCGCCGGTCTTGTGATCCACGGCAATGTTGACCGGCCGCGCCGGCTGAAGGAGTCTCTTCCGGATGGCTTTCGCTACGTCCACGGCGAGGCTGTCGAGATAGACGGGCTCCGGTTTGGATTTGTTGGCGGCGGGGTCGAGACACCCCTGAAAGTAGAAGGTGAGGTCTCCGACGAGGAGATGTCTTCGCTTCTCGACGGGTTGGGTTCGGTCGACGTCTTGTGCACCCATGTGCCTCCAGCTGTTCGTTCGATGCGACGCGATGTGATTACCGGAAAGGACGAACGAGGGTCGGGTCCGATCCGGGACTACCTGGTGGAGCATCAACCTCGGTTCCATCTGTTCGGGGATGTCCATCAGCCGCAAGCCACCACCTGGCGAGTGGGTGCGACGCGATGTTTCAACGCCGGATATTTCCGTGCCACGGGCAGGTTTCTTCGTCTCGAATCCGAAATGGTTCATGTCGGCCGTATTCGTTAGTGCGATACACCACTACTGGTGTATCTCGCTAGCCTCGGCGATTCGATGACGAGCGGGGAACATGCCTGAAGGAACCTTTTCGACTCTGGAGATCGATGCCGCGCCTGAAGCGCTCTACGACGTTGCGGCGGACGTGGCTGCCTATCCGGAATGGGCCACAGGCGTCAAGGAGGTCGAGGTCCTGGAAAGCGACGAGAGTGGCCGGGTTGACCGTGCCCGATTCGTTCTGGAAGGCTTCGTGAAGGAAATCAGGTACGTCCTCAAGTACACCCACCACCGACCCAACGTTCTCAGTTGGGTTGCCGAGCCCAGCGACGATCTCGAGATGCTGGAAGGTTCCTACCAGTTCACCTCCCTGGACGATGCGACCGAGGTCGTCTACTCCCTGACGGTGGAGCCCAACTTCAAGGTTCCCGGCTTTCTCAGGCGGCAGGCGGAGAAACAGATTGTCACAACGGCACTCCGCGGCCTGAGAAAGAGAGTTACCGAAGAGCACCAGTGAGGATCGTTCTGGTTACCGGCAAGGGCGGTGTAGGAAAGACCACCGTGGCTGCATCTACCGCTCTGGCTTCGGCTGACGCCGGATACAGGACACTCATCACTTCGACCGACCCTGCGCACTCCCTGGCCGACGCCATCGCCGTCAGTCTCGGGTCCAAACCGACACGGGTGGTCGAACGTCTCGACGGTCAGCAGATCGATACCCAACAACAACTCGACAAATACTGGGGCGCCATCCGCAATCAATTGATGGATGTCCTCGACTGGGGCGGCGCCGCCGGAATCGAGGCTGAGGAGTTTCTCGTTTTCCCCGGCATGGACGAGTTGTTTGCCCTTCTCGAGGTGAATCGCCATGCCAGGTCAGGGGACTATGACGTGGTAGTCGTGGACTGCGCGCCCACAGCCGAGACCCTTCGGCTTCTTTCGCTACCGGAAGTGTTGTCCTGGTATTTCGAGAAGGTCCTGCCGACGGAACGACGCATCATGAAGGCCGCACGACCCCTGTTGACCCGGCTGACGGACCTGCCCATTCCCGAGGATGAGGTGTTCAGTGCGGCCCAGTCGGTGTTCGATGGCATCGAAGAGGTCAAAGAACTCATGTCAGAGCCCAAGATCACTTCGGCACGGCTTGTGGTGAACCCTGAGAAGATGGTGATCGACGAGGCCCGCAGAACGTATAGCTACCTGAGTCTCTTTGGCTACGGCGTGGATGGCGTGGTGATCAACCGGGTTCTTCCGGACATGGTCGCAGACCCCTATTTCGAGCGATGGCGTGCCATCCAGAAAGGGCACCTCGACGAGATCGATGATGCGTTCGCGGACGTGCCTCGTTTGCGTTTGAGACTGTTTGACGACGAGATGATCGGTGTCGACAGGCTTCGACTGATGGCTTCGGAGCTGTACGGCGACGACGACCCGGTGTTTGGGTTCAAGGCAGTCAGTCCCTTCCGGATTACGGAGCGAGACGGCGCCGTCACAATGGAGTTGGATCTTCCCCTGGTCGAGAAGTCGGATCTCGATGTGTTCAGGCATGGTCGCGAGCTCTATGTGCGCCTGGGCCCGTACCGGCGATCCTTCATACTTCCAGATGCCTTGCATAGGAGAGAAGTGATCCGTGCGCGCCTCGAAGGCGGAGGATTGCATGTGACATTCGGAAACCCGGGTGAAGGTTGATGGAATCCTCCCCGACAATCACAGCCTTGGCGCGGGCGAGCCGTCGGGCCGTATACCACCTGCTTCAAGCCGGCATCGAAGGCCTGAAGGCCATCGAGGCGGTCATCGAGGAAATAGGTGCAATAGGGAACGAAGATGGCCATCATGAACGAGACTCCAGCCGACAGAAGATTGAGATCGAATGACTGACGAGCCGAAGAGCCTTCGACCCGATGATGTTCTCCCTCCCAAGGGAGCGAGCATTCAGAGCAAGCGTCTGGTGGCGGACGCAGCCCTGATGCTGCCGAACATCCTCAAGCTGGTCGGGCGGCTACTGCTCGACCCGCGTGTGCCTCGCCGGGCGAAGATCACTCTCGGGATAGCCGCCGCTTATGTGGTGAGCCCTATCGACCTGATCCCCGATGTGATTCCCGTCATTGGCTGGGCCGACGATGTCCTGCTTGTCCTGTTCGCCATCGACTCGTTGATCGAACGAGCCGGCCCTGAGATTGTCGACGAGCATTGGGATGGTCCGGGCGATCTCCTCAGTCTCGTTCGGGAGGCAGTCGGGCTCTCGCGCTCCATCATGCCAAAACGCCTCACCGCCATCATCGACCGTCTCTCCGGCTGACCAACCACAGCCGGTGGTCCGGCGGTGAATCCGCCGAGGTTGCCGGGCTCCTCGGATGCCCTGGTCTAGCTTGACCCGCCAGTTATGGACTTCCGCCGCATCGGATCACTGCCCCCTTATGCCTTCGCCGAGGTGAATCGGCGCAAGGCAGAGGTTCGACTCCGTGGCACCGATGTCATCGACCTCGGATTTGGCAATCCCGACATCCCATCCCCCGATCAAGCGGTTGAGACCCTGATTCGGGAGGCGCGTCAGCCGTCCAATCACCGCTATTCCGTTTCGAGAGGGATTCAGGATCTGAGGGAGGCTCTTGCCGGTCGTTATTCGAGGAGATTCGGGGTCGAATTGGATCCGGAGACCGAGGTCATTTCCACGATTGGTGCCAAGGAGGGTCTGTCTCACCTCATGTGGACCCTGGTTCAGCCCGGTGATGCCGCCATCGTTCCGGAGCCTTCGTATCCGATCCACATCTACGCCCCGATCATCGCCGGTGCCGAAGTGCGGAAGGCGCCGATCGGATCCGAGGAGGACTATTTCGAGACAATCAACAGGATGTTTCGCAACTCCTGGCCTCGCCCCCGGGTGATCATCGTCAGCTTCCCGCACAACCCGACCACCAAGACCGTGGACCTCGGCTTCTTCGGCCGGCTTGTTGAGTTCGCAAAGACGAACGACGTCATCCTCGTGCACGATTTCGCATATGCGGACATCGCCTTCGATGGCTACCGGCCACCTTCGATCCTCGAGATTCCGGGAGCCAAGGACGTGGCGGTCGAGCTCTACTCGCTGACAAAAGGCCACTCGATGGCCGGTTGGCGTGTCGGATTCCTCGTCGGCAACGCCGAGGTGGTGGGTGCGCTCGCCAAGCTCAAGTCCTATCTCGACTACGGGACGTTCCAGCCGATCCAGATCGCCGCAGCCGAAGCGCTCGCCACCGGTGATGGTTTTGTCGCCGGAGTCAACAGGACATACATGAAGCGTCGAGACGCACTGGTAGATGGACTGGCAGACATCGGTTGGAAGGTCGAAAAGCCTGCCGGGACGATGTTTGTGTGGGCGGAGGTGCCCGGCCCGTACGATCACATGGGTTCTTTGGACTTCTCCATTCACCTGCTGGAGCACGCGGGTGTGGCCGTTAGCCCCGGTGTGGGATTCGGACAATCAGGGGAGGGGCATGTCCGCTTTGCCCTTGTTGAGGATGTCGGCCGAATCGAACAGGCCACCGATCGAATCGGCGAATCTCTGGATCGTCTCTGACCCTTGGCCAAGCCGGGAGGGCCGGAACCGTCGATTCTTGTTTGGGCGTACCATCCGGGGATGGCATTTGCCGATGGGATAGCCGACTTTCGTTCCGACACAGTGACCCGCCCGACTCCCGAAATGGTCGAGGCGATGGCCTCTGCTCCGTTGGGGGATGACGTCTATCGGGACGACCCGACGGTGAACGCCTTGGAAGAGGAGTCAGCGGCGGTCACCGGCAAGGAAGCGGCCATATATGTGCCGACCGGGACGATGGGCAATCAGCTCAGCATCATGCTCCACACCAACCCCGGCGAGGAGATCCTGGCGCACGAGTTGAGCCATGTGCGCTCGGTGGAGGCTGGAGCGCCCCAGGCCCTGTCGGGTGTGGCGTTTCGAACAGTGTCCGGCGATGGTGGTCAGATCACGTCGGCGGACGTCGACCAGGCGATGTCGATGGCCGGGTTCTATCCGAGAATCGGACTCCTGGTCTGGGAGAACACCCACAATCTCTCCGGTGGGCGAGTTGTTCCCATAGAGACGATGGAAGCGACCTCGTCGACGGCGCGGGGGCATGGACTGACCATCCACATCGATGGTGCACGCATATTCAACGCGGTAGCGGCAACCAGCGTGCCGGCCGAGCGATGGGCTGGGGTGGCCGACACGATCCAGTTCTGTTTCTCAAAAGGGTTGGGCGCCCCCGTCGGGTCGATCGTCTGCGGAGAGCGAGCGGCCATCGATGAGATCAGATACCTGCGAAGACGGCTGGGCGGCGGAATGAGACAGGCCGGTGTCATCGCAGCGGCTGCTCGAGTGGCCCTCGACAGGCGGGATCGACTCGTCGAAGACCATGTCCTCGCACGGAAGCTGGCGACGTTGCTGGCCGATCGACTCCCCGGCAGTGTCGATGCCGGCTCGGTCGAGACCAACATGGTGAGAGTTGATTTCTCCAAAGTGGGGCTCTCATGGCCTGAGCTCAGCGATCGTTTCGATAGCTCCGGGATCAAGACCAGCGCCCCCAGCGGAGGGGCGTGGCGCATCGTTACCCACCGGGATGTCGACGCGGCAGACGTCGACCGGCTGGTAACCCAACTGGTTTGATTGCGGTCGGATAGCAGGTGAGTCTCGGAGTTCTTTTCCCGGGTCAGGGAAGTCAGTTTGTCGGCATGGGCGCAGACCTGTTTGAGGCGCGTCCCGACCTGCTTGGTGACCGATCGGATCAGATCCTCGGATGGTCACTCCGTGAGATGTGTCTGGAAGGCCCCGAACAGGATCTCACCCGAACCGAGCATGCCCAGCCCGCACTCTTCGCACTCAGTTACGCCCTGTGGGAGATCCTTGCCGAAGCCCTTCTGTCACAGCCGGCAGGAGCCGCCGGCCACTCCCTGGGTGAATACACCGCCCTGACCGCAGCAGGTGGAGTCGGGTATGAGACGGCCCTCGATGTCGTGGCTCGGCGAGGAAAAGCGATGGCGGCCGCCGCCGACCTGGAACCGTCGGGGATGGCCGCTCTGATAGGCGCCGACGAGGATCTGGCAATGTCGATAGCCACCCGGCGTCAGGAAGATGGGGGGCGGCTCGAGGTGGCCAACATCAACGCTCCCGGCCAGGTGGTCCTGGCCGGAGGTGCTGACGACATCAACTGGGTCGTCGCCTATGCCAGGGATCTGGGTGTGAGGAGAGCAATACCTCTGAAGGTGGCCGGAGCATTCCACTCATCGTTCATGAAGCTTGCCGCTGATGAGGTGGCCGGTGCTCTGGCCGAGATCGAGGTTGACCGGCTCGCTTTTCCCGTGTGGTCGAACACAACTGCAACCCAACATGATCCTGGCACGGTTCCCGAGCTGCTCATCCGTCAGATGGTGTCGCCGGTGCGATTCAGCGATTGCCTGCTCGGGATGGCAGACGCCGGCATCGACACCTTCGTCCATGTCGGACCGGGAGACGTGACGGCGGGGATGGCTCGAAGATCTGTGGAGAATTCGACCGTGGTTGTCGTGTCCGCGATCGACGACATCCCGGCCGCAGTCGAAGTCATCGGTACCATGGCGTGATTCAGGAGTGACCATGCAGAATGTCGAGATAACCGGTTGGGGCAAGTGCATGCCCCCCAACATCCTCTCCAATCATGATCTAGAGCAGTTGGTCGACACATCCGACGATTGGATCACGACTCGCACCGGGATCAAGGAGCGTCGGATCAGCCATGTCGAGGCTTCCGAATTGGCTGCCGTAGCCGGTTTGCGAGCTCTTGCCGCCGCCGGCAAGAGCGTCGAGGACGTGGATCTTCTCCTGGTCGCCACTTGCTCTGGTGACTCCATCATCCCGTCCACCGCCTCTGTGGTTCAGAAGAGGATGGAGGCGTGGAACGCTGCGGCGATCGATCTAAACGCGGCATGTTCCGGGTTTGTCTACGGGTTGGTCATCGGCGCCAACATGATCCGCGGTGGCACCCACCGGACTGTTCTTCTCATAGGTACCGAGAAGCTGCACCATCTGCTCGACTTCACGGACCGCTCCACCTGCATCCTGTTCGGCGACGGAGCCGGCGCCGTGGTGCTCGAAGGCTCCGATGGGGAGGTCGGTGTTCTGGCTTCCGATCTCGGGATGGACGGAGCGGCCGGACACGTGTTGGAAGTGCCCATCGACGGGACGATGGGAGATCGGGTGTACCCCGACCCGGCAATGTGTGGGATCAGCATGGAGGGTCAGGAGATCTTCCGAAGAGCGGTGACCAAGATGGGTGAGTCTTCGCTGACATCTCTCGATAAAGCCGGTCTTGGGCTGGAAGACGTAGACCTCCTCATTCCCCACCAGGCCAACTCCCGGATCATCGACGCCACCGCCCGTCGTCTTGGTCTCGACGGGGCGAAGGTCTATGTCAACATCCAGTCCTACGGCAACACTTCGGCCGCCACCATTCCGGTGGCGTTGACCGAAGCGCTGGAGGACGGGCGGATCTCACCGGGGGACATCATTCTGTTCACTGCGTTCGGGGGTGGTCTCACCTGGGCCTCTCTGGTTTACAAGTGGGGGTCGAGAGTCACACCCCTCGGGGAGAGCAACGCCGCGCTTCCGCCTCCCGATCGGAACACACTGGAATTGCTTCAGCCAAACTTCGACTTCTTCGGACTGCCGGAGAAGATGACGTGAACCAGGGGAGCGAGGGGAGGGTGGCCGTGATAACCGGCGCCTCCCGAGGTCTGGGGCGGGCGATGGCTGTCCGGCTTGCCGGGTCAGGGCACCGGGTCGTCGTCAATTACGCTCACAGCGGCGATGCGGCGGCTGAGGTTGTTGCTCAAATCGGCGAATCCGGCGGTGAGGCAATTGCAATAAAGGCGGACGTTTCCGATGGTGAACAGGTGGGCGCCATGTTCGATCAGATCAAGGACGAACTCGGGGCCGTGGCCGTTCTGGTCAACAACGCCGGTATCACCAGAGACAACCTGATACTCCGGATGAGTGAGGACCAGTTCGACGAAGTGATCGCGACCAATCTGCGCTCTGTCTTCCTGTGCACCAAAGCCGCGATGAGAGGCATGCTGAGGGCCAGATGGGGTCGTGTGATCTCGGTCGCCTCGGTGGCCGGGCTAGTCGGCAATGCCGGCCAGGCCAACTATGCGGCATCGAAGGCCGGCATTGTCGGGTTCGCCAAGTCGGTGGCGAAGGAGGTCGGGTCACGCGGCATCACCGTCAACGTCGTCGCCCCGGGGTTCATCGACACCGACATGACTGATT
>JAUXMQ010000226.1 GCA_030623125.1 Acidimicrobiia bacterium | reverse complement strand
TCTCCACCCGTACAGGATCCCGAAGAAGAGAATCCCTATGAAGATGAGCATCTCGTAGAACACCGCCTTGATGCTCGTAAGGAACACCATTGCCCAGGGAAAGAGAAACACCGCCTCCACGTCGAAGATGAGGAAGAGGAGACCGAAAACGTAGTAGCGGACGTGAGTCTGGCTCCATCCTGATCCGACAGCATCAACACCACACTCATAGGCGAGTCGTTTTGCTTTGGTGGGATTATTGGGTCGCAGAATCGAGGCGACACCCAACATCCCGAGAACCAGGACAGCACCAAGCGCAGCAAAGGCGCCCACAGTCAGATAACTCTCGAAGTACGTGCTCATGCCTCTATGACTCGCTGTGTTGGGACCGGCGGCGAGTATACGCATGGCCCAGGGCCGGTCGAAGTCAGCGTTTCACAATTGCTGGCGGGTGAATTCTGAGGACACCATCTAGCCTGCCACCGATGTCCTCAGCCCCCTCATATGACGGTGCCGGGCTTGTCAATCTCATGGCGGAATTGGAGTTGAAGCTGACCGGTCAGTCGGCGTTCCGCGGATTGGCGCCTGATCTCGCTGCTTCGATTCCGGAGGCTGACACATACGTCCTGGTGCTCTTCGACGGACTCGGGGTAGCCCAGCTCGGTGACCCCTTGGCTCAAACGCTCGCCACCTCGAGGAGTGGGACTCTCGAAGCGCCATTTCCGACAACGACAAGTGTCTCACTGGCAACCATCGCCACGGGTTTGCCGCCATCGAGACACGGACAAGTGGCTCACCTGATGTGGATGCCCGATTTGGGCAAAGTCGTCAACAGTCTGAAATGGGTGACGCCCGCGGGAGAATCTGTGCCTTATGGCTACTCGTCGGTGCTGCCGTCGCCAAATCTCTGGGAACGGCTCCGAGACTCCGGCGTCGAGCCGGTCACGGTTCAACCAGGCGACTTCTCTGGCTCTCCACTCTCCCGGGTCCTTTACCGGGGGGCCAGATTCGAAGGTGCCTGGGACGTCGAGGACCTAGTGAAGGCAACCGTCCAACTCGCCTCCGAGCCACGACGTCTCATCTTTACTTACGTGCCGCACGTCGATTTCGCAGGTCACGTGTTCGGGCTCGAGTCCGGTGAGTTCGCCGAGGCAATGAAAGTCGCCGTGGGGGTGTGGGAGGGCATTGCCTCCCTCCTCTCTCCCGGAGTGGCGCTGATCGGGACCGCCGACCATGGTCTTGTCGAATTCGCCGACGACCAGAAGCAGCTGATTCGCGACCCACGCTTCGACGAGCTTCGATTTGGCGGAGACACCCGGGGATTGCATCTCTGGGGCGACAAAGAGCTGATGAGCGACCTGGCCGACATGACGGGCGGATCTCTCGTCGACGGCGCCTCGCTGATCGGACCGGACCCGACTCCCGAGGCCCTGTCCCGGCTTGGGGAGCGGGTGTTGTTGGCGCCAGACGATCGGGCCCTGATCCCCAAGGGCTTCGACAAGAGACTTCGTTGTTATCACGGCGGTTTGTCGACGGCTGAAGTGGAGATTCCTCTGTTGGTGGGTTGAGCGACTTCGGCCGTTCTAGGGTCACGGCTGTGGGACATCTTTACGCCGACGTCGACCCAAAGCTGGTTGACGACCTGGACCGAATTCGCCAGGGTCGCCAGGTTCACATCGACACCGATGCGGGAGCGGCGTGGGAGTACGTCGACCTCGGAGACGGCCCGACCACTCTCTTTCTCCACGGAATGGCCGGGGGCTACGACATCTGGTTTCAGCAGCTTCTGGCGCTTGGCACCCACAGACGGGTCCTGGCGGTGACATATCCACCGATTCCATCGCTGGAAACGCTCACCAGGCAACTGATGGGACTCCTCGATTCGGTCGGGGTAGAGAGAGCATCGGTGGTAGGCAGCTCCCTCGGCGGATACATCGCCCAGTATTTGGTTACCAACCATCCCGATCGCATCGAACGCGCCGTGTTCGCCAACACCTTCCCGCCCAACGAACAGCTTGTCCGTGAGCACTCTGGCCGACTGCGTCTCGCCAAGGTGGCGCCGGCCCGAGTCGTGATGAAACAACTCAGCAAGAGTGTGGACGACGCGATCGTTCCCGCGGCTGGAGGGTCGGCCCTCGTCCGCGCCTACCTCCTCGAGCAGGCCGCCGGACGGATGACAAAGAGCCAATTCCTGGCCAGGTTCGCCTGTGTGCTCGACTCGTTTGAGGCCCCCGACCCGGACTCGAAACCGTTGATGTTGATCGAGGCGAAGAACGACCCTCTGGTTTCCGCCGAGCTGAGAAAGCTGCTGATCGAGGCCTACCCCGGGGCCGAGACGGTGTCACTGGACCATGTAGGTCACTTCCCATATCTCAACGATGCTGAGAGATACAACACTTTGCTTGAAGAGTTCCTGGGTTAGTTCACCAGAGACAACCAAGCATCGGCCACTTCGAAGAATGGCTCCTTGCGATTCTCCAGCTCTCCGACAATCCGCTCGGTCTCCGCCTCCGCCCGAAGGATCATCTCCTTGGTGTATCCATACTTGATCTGATGGATCTGGAACTCGTCCTCGTCATCGATCTCCACGGTTCCGTCATGCTGGACGATCACGTCTAGATCGAGATCGATCATCTCGTAACGATTCTCCGATACCCACACCGGTGGGGTGACGATGTCGACAAAGTGGGAGAACTGGGTCGCACCCCCGTTGTAGTGGAGATGCCACCAGCCGTCATCGGGGGCACAGAAGACCGCATCCTCTCCAGTTGGTCGGACCGACTCCTTGCCCTTCCAACGCTTGGTTCCCTGGGGAACGGCTATCCAGGACCCGTATTCGTCCTCCCCCAAGAACCATGCGTCAAACCGCCAATGAAGGATGTCGGGGTTCTTGAGAAACTGGACTGTCACCGGTCGCACCCTCAAATCCTAAGCAGGTCGGCGTTTGCACTACCGGCGTAGTGGTAATACCTTTCTAGATCGTTAGGTACCTAACGATCTAGAAAGGTATTACCACTACGCCGGTAGTGCAAACGCCGACCTGCTTAG
>JAUXMQ010000034.1 GCA_030623125.1 Acidimicrobiia bacterium | reverse complement strand
CCTGGCCCCCTTCCACGGAGAGCTTGCTTTCTCGCTTGCAGTTGAGAGTCTTCTCGACATAGAGGTGCCGCCTCGGGCAGCGGCGATCCGGGTGCTGATGTCGGAGCTGAATCGCATCACGTCACACCTTGTCGCGCTGGCCACCAACGGCATGGATATCGGGGCTCTGTCGATGCTGCTCTACGGCTTTCGGGAGCGGGAGTCCATCCTCGCCTTCTTCGAGAAGACCACCGGTCTTCGGATGAATCACAACTACATCAGGCCCGGAGGTGTCGTTGCCGATCTGCCGCCAGGCTGGAAGGATGATGTCTCGGCAATTCTGAAGGATCTTCCGCGCCGGCTCGATCAGTACGACGACCTGCTCAAAGAGAACCCGATCTGGCTGTCCCGGACCAAGGGAGTGGGTGTCATCTCGTCGGAGGAGGCCATCGCCTTCAGCATCACAGGACCAGCCCTTCGGGCGGCAGGCGTCGACTGGGATCTCCGCAAGGCCTTCCCCTACTCCGGCATCGAGAATTACGAGTTCGACGTGCCGCTGGGGGAGAACGGCGACGTCTACGATCGGTATCGGGTGCGAGTCGACGAGATCTGGGAGTCGCTGAAGATCGTCGAACAGGTCATGGATGCCATGCCAAAGGGTGACTACCGGGTTGGAGATCGCAAGATCACCCCACCACCGCGAGCCCGGATAGATGAGTCGATGGAGGCGCTGATTCACCACTTCAAGCTCTTCACGGAGGGGTTCAAGGTTCCACCCGGAGAGACTTATGTGGCAGTGGAATCACCCCGCGGCGAGTTGGGCTGCTATCTGGTCTCCGATGGGGAGGCCATTCCTTATCGCATGCACACCAGAGCACCCTCCTTCTACAACCTCCAGGCGCTGCCGATCGCCATGGCGGACAGTCTCATGGCCGACACCGTCGCCACCATCGCTTCGATGGATCCGGTAATGGGTGACGTCGACCGATGAGTTCTTGGTCCGAAAGCACCCAGGAGCGAGCCACAGAGATCATCGCCCGCTACCCGGAGAAACGGTCGGCTGTCATGCCACTGCTGTATCTGGCAATGGCCGAAGAGGGCCACCTGACCGACGCGGGAATGGAGGAAGTGGCCCGCTGGTGTGAAATCACCCCGGCCCAGGTTCGAGCGGTCGCCAGCTTCTACACGATGTTCAAGCGAGAGCGGACCGGGCGCTACCTGGTTTCCTGCTGCACCTCCATCACATGCATGCTCCTCGGCGGTGACGAGGTTCTACACGCCGTCGAAGACGAGTCCGGCGTTCCTCACGGAGAGACTGATGACGAGGGCATGCTCTCGGTCGAGCACGTCGAGTGCATCGGTGCCTGCGGGGGTGCTCCCGCCGTTCAGGTCAACTACGAGCTGATCGAGGGCGTCTCACCGACTCAGGCGCGGGAGTTGGTTCGGTGGCTGAAGAGAGCACGCCCCGAGGTGGTGAACTCCGACGAGATGCAGGAACTGTTCGGAGCCAGACGTAGTTTCGACTGGGGCATCAGCGAGGAACACGGCGCAATCGGCCCCTACCCGGCCTTTCAGCCCCTGGGAACCGTCGGCAGCGAGGTGTCGGAGTGACGACGCCACTGTTGATAACACGGCGGATGACAGACCATCCGGGCGATTCGCAGACCATCGTCAGGTATGAGTCCACCGGTGGTTACGCACAGGGCAAGCGTGCCCTCGGGCTGACCCGCGACGAGCTCGTCGAGGAGATCAAGACGTCCGGTCTACTTGGACGCGGGGGTGCCGCGTTCCCGGCCGGCCTCAAGTGGAGCTTTCTGGCCCCGGAACGGCCTGCCTATCTCGTCGTCAACGCCGATGAGTCCGAACCCGGGACGTTCAAGGACCGCCAACTCCTGGAGCGTGATCCCCACCAGATAATCGAGGGGATGATCATCACCTCGATCGCCAACGAGGTTCATCATGCTTTTGTCTACATAAGGGGCGAGTACGCCAAACCCGCTCGCAGGGTCCAAACCGCTGTCGACGAGGCGTATGCAAAGGGTTATCTCGGCGGGGGGATCTTCGGGTCTGACTACGACCTGGAAGTAACAGTTCATCTCGGCGGCGGGGCGTACATCTGTGGCGAGGAGACCGCCCTCATCAACTCTCTCGAAGGCAAGCGGGGCGAGCCGAGGCTGAAGCCCCCCTACTTCCCGGCGGCAAAGGGTCTCTACATGATGCCCACCATCGTCAACAACGTCGAGACCATCTCGAACTTGCCTCATATCCTGGCGTTGGGAGGCGGCGAATACTCGAAAGTAAGTGACAGTGCCGATACCGGCACCTTCATGACGTCGCTGTCAGGGCATGTCAACCGTCCCGGGAATTACGAGTTGGCACACGGGATCACGTGGCGCGAGCTGATCTACGAGATCGGGGGTGGAATCCCCGATGACAAGCAGCTCAAAGCCTGGATCCCCGGCGGCGCCTCGGCTCCCTGGTTTATCCCGGAGAAGCACCTCGACCTGGAGATCAGCAAGGACGCCACCGCCGCCGCGGGATCCATGCTGGGATCCGGAGCTGTCATCGTCATGGACGAGGACACCTGCATGGTCAGGGCAGCCGAGCGGCTGGTTCGGTTCTTCGCACACGAATCATGTGGTCAGTGCACCCCTTGCCGCGAGGGGACGACCTGGCTGGAGATGATCCTGCGACGCATCGAGGAGGGCCAAGGTCGGGCGATTGACCTCGATCTTCTGGTTGACGTCTCCGATGGCATCAGCATCGGTCTTGCCTGGCCGCCCAAGATGACGACGATCTGCCCTCTCGGCCCATCGGCAGTTTCTCCGATAATGGCCCTCAGGGACTACTTCCGCGATGAGGTCGACTCCCACGTTGTCAACGGAGGGTGTCCTCTGAAATCTGGGGGGGCAACCCCCCAGACCCCCCGCTCGCCCGGCGATGAGACAGCTTCTGAGGATGGGCGATCATCTGACCCGGCCTCGCCCGATCCGGATCGCATGCCAGGAGAATCAGAGTGAGCACCGAGCCGAACTTGGTCACCATCACCATCAACGATGTGGAGACTCAGACCCCCGCCGGCGGCCTTCTGATCAAGGCGGCACAGGACGAGGGCACCTACATCCCGCGGTTTTGCTGGCACGAGCGAATGAGCCCTGTCGGTATGTGTCGCATGTGTCTCGTCGAGATCGAGACTCCCCGAGGCCCGATGATGGTGACGGCCTGCACAACTTCGGTCGCGGACGGGATGGTTGTAGACACGGAGAGCGAAGAGGTCAAGAAGGCGCAGGAGGCGATCCTCGAGTTTCTCCTCGCCAATCACCCTCTGGACTGTCCTGTGTGCGACAAGGGCGGTGAGTGCCCGCTTCAGGATCAGGCTCTCGCCTACGGGCCCGGTGAAAGCCGGTTCGTCGAGATCAAGCGCTCATACGAGAAGCCAATCCCGATCTCAGAGCTCGTCTTGCTCGACCGGGAGCGCTGCATCCTGTGTGCTCGGTGCACGCGTTTCTCCGACGAGATCTCAGGTGACCCGCTGATCGAGTTTCAGCACCGTGGCAACACCACCGAAGTCAACACTTTCCCGGATCTGCCGTTCTCGTCCTACTTCTCGGGGAACACGGTCCAGATATGCCCGGTCGGCGCGCTCACTGCAAAGCCATATCGGTTCAGGGCGCGGCCGTGGGATCTTCAGAGGGTCGAGAGCTCGTCTCTCCAGGACACCGCACATCCCCGGATCGAGATCCATGCCAGTCAGAACGAGGTGCTCCGCTACACAGGAGTCGACAACGACGCCACCAATCATGGTTGGCTTTCCGACAAGGCACGATTCGGGTTCGAGTACCTGCGATCCGAGAAACGTCTGACCACTCCGCTGGTTCGGAGGGATGGCGAACTGGTAGAGGTCAGTTGGACCGAGGCAATCGACATTGCCGCCAGCCGTCTCGATCTGATCAAGGACGAAGACGGGGGAGAGGCCCTCGCGGTCATCGGTGGAGCCCAGGGCACAAACGAAGATGCCTACGCCATCTCCAAGTTTGCCCGGGTGACTCTCGGAACCAACAACGTCGATGCTCGTCTTGACGATGCCCTTGCATCTCACTTCCTTGCTGCTTCAGTGGATCGGGCCACAATCGACGACCTCGACGATGCCGACACCATCGTTGTCTGGGCGCAGGACCTCAAGGAAGAACACCCCACCTTGTATCTGCGGGTGCGACGGGCGGTACAGGAATTGGGCGCGATCCTCGTTGTGATCCACCCACGAGTGACCGGGCTCGATGACCGGGCCAATCACAAGCTCATCTACCGTCCCGGGGGTGGATATGAACTGCTCGACGAGCTGGCGAGTGGCGATCATCCCGAAGTCAACCATGCGCTTGCCGTCGACAAAGTGGTTGTTTTGGTTGGCATTGCAAGTCATGCCGACGGGCCACAGCTAGCCGAGTCGGTCGCTGCCCTGGTTCGGCAGAAGGCCGGCAACACCAAGCTGATGCCGCTGAACAGCCGGGCCAACACCTATGGAGCCCTTGACATGGGGCTCGCCCCCGATTTGTTGCCGGGCAGGGTCGGTCTCGACTCGATCGGTTGCGCCAATCTCGCGGCGTCCTGGGGTGAGTTTCCTGTCGTCGCGGGCAAAGACACCCGCCAGATTCTTCAGGGGTTGGACTCCGGTGATGTCAGAGGCTTGGTGTTGGTCGGCGCCGATCCGATCAACGACCTACCTGATCCGTTGGTGGCCATCGATGGTCTGGACGCCGCCGAGTATGTAATCGCCATCGATCTGTTCCTGAATGATTCGAATCGACATGCCGACGTCATATTGCCGGCTTCCGGTTTCTCAGAGAAAGAGGGAACCGTCACCAATGTCGAGGGACGAGTGCAGAAGATCAACCAGATTCGGCCCGCTCCAGGTCAAGCGCGGCCCGACTGGGCGATCCTCGATGACATTGCGACCCGGATGGGTGTCTCGCTCGGTCTCCCAACTGCTGAAACCATATCCAAGGAGATCACCACGGTCTCTCCGGCCTATGAGGATTTGACCTGGGACACCCTCGAATGGGATCACCGCGATGGTGTTGTCGTTCCCATCCATGGAGCTCAGGCGATCAACCACATACCGGTGGCCCTTCAGGGCTCCAAGGCTCCAAAGGCACCATTGACCCTCCATGTCGGCAGGGTCATGTACGACAATGGGGTTCGGCTCCAGCACTCTCCGTCGCTGCACAAACTCGCCCCGGGTCCTGTTGCTCACCTCAATCCGGGGGACGCCCCGACGATCGGCGCCCAGGATGGTCGCACCGTCAAGGTCGTGACCAATCATGGGGAAGGGGAGTACACCTGTGTTCTCGACGAGGGCACTCCTCCCGGGGTTGTCTTTGTCCCGTTCAACCAGGAGGGCGCTTCATCACTGGGGGCGGACCCTGTGGTCCGAGTGACGGTGGCGGGCCAATGAGCTGGCCTGAGTTCGGGATCGTTGTTCTCAGGGTTGTGGTGACGTTTGTGCTTCTGTTGGTCGTCACCCTGATCAACGTTTGGGCTGAGAGGAAGATCGTTGCCGACATGCAAAGTCGGATCGGTCCCAGCCGTGCCGGACCATGGGGGATTCTTCAGACTCTGGCCGATGGTCTCAAGCTGTTCTTCAAGGAATCGGTGATTCCGCGGAAGGTCGAGCTGGGCATGTATCTGCTGGCTCCTTTCCTTGCGATCATCCCTGCGTTCTTGATCTTCATGATGGTGCCCTGGGGCAAGCCTTTCATGATCGGCGACCACGAGGTGGCGCTTCAGGGAGCCGACCTCAACATCGGGCTGCTGTTCATCCTGGCGATGTCGTCGATGGCCGTCTACGCGGTGGTTCTCGCCGGGTGGTCTTCGGGTTCGAAATACCCCCTGATCGGTGGGGTGCGTGCCACGGCGCAGGCCATCTCCTATGAGGCGGCGATGGGTCTTGCCATGGTCGCTGTTGTCATCTTCACGGCGACCCAGGGTGAGGGAGGCACGCTGTCGCTGGCAGAGATAGTGGAGCGCCAGACCGGGACCTGGGCAGATGTCTCGCCGATCCTGTCCTTCATTCCGAGATGGAATGTCTTCCCTCAGTTTGCCGCTTTCGTGATCTTCGTGGTGGCGATTGTCGCCGAGACCAACAGGGCGCCTTTCGATCTGGTCGAGGCAGAGCAAGAGCTGGTGGGGGGGTTCCATACCGAGTACTCCGGCATGCGCTTTGCCATGTTCTTCCTGGCCGAGTACATCAACATCTTCTCGATGTCGGCCATTGCCGCCACCCTTTTCCTCGGCGGGTGGGCCGGTCCGACATTCGAGACGTTTCTTCCAGGATTCATCTCCGCACTTCTTCCCACCGTCTATTTCCTCATCAAGACCTACGCGATCGTCTTCATCTTCTTCTGGCTTCGGGCCACGTTGCCACGGCTGCGCTATGACCAGCTCATGACGCTCGGCTGGAAGCGTCTGATTCCTGCAGCCCTCGCCTGGCTGGTCGTCTCCACGGTCGCCATCGGTTTCCGTCAATTCGGCCCTCCCTGGAGTTGACGATGGGTGTTATCACGGAATTCATCAAGGGGCTCAGAGTCACCGGGGGGACCATGCTTCGCACCATCTTCGGCGATGAGCTGGTGACGATCGAATACCCCAAAGAGATGCGTCAGAAGCCGCAGCGTTTCCACGGGCGTCATGTGCTCAACCGCTACCCCGACGGCATGGAGAAGTGCATCGGATGTGAGCTCTGCGCCGGAGTCTGCCCGGCGAAGTGCATCTTTGTGCGCGGGATGGACAACGATCCGGAGGACCCAACCTCACCCGGTGAGCGGTTCGGTTTCGTCTATGAGATCAACATGCTTCGCTGCATCTTCTGCGCTCTTTGCGTGGAGGCCTGTCCGACCGAGGCGATCACGATGACTCACCTCTTCGAGATGTCGACCACAAACCGCGAGGACGCCATCTACACCAGGGAAACCCTTCTCATGGATGAGAAAGGGGAAGTGCCTCATATGTTCCCCGATGACGAGCTTGCCGATATGGACGAGCTGGCAGTCGCCGACGGCTGGGTTCGCGCCACGGCACCCTCTGGCTTGACCTCCTACCAGGGTGTGAGGATGTGGCAGGGAACCCCCGGTCCGGGGGATTGGGATCCCGAGCCCGACCAGGAACAGATCGACGCCGTGTCACCAACTGAGGTCGATGATGGCTGAGCCGATCCTCTTCGTCCTGATGGCGCTCGGCTCCCTCGCCGGTGCGGTGACCGTCGTTGCCGCTCGCAACCCTGTCTACTCGGCGATGGGGCTTCTGGGGACCCTTTTCTCGGTGGCTGTCCTCTATGTGCTCCAACTGGCACATTTCGTGGCCGCCGTCCAGGTGATTGTCTACGCCGGCGCAGTGCTCACCCTGTTTCTGTTCGTGATCATGCTGATCGGTGTCGACACGTCCGAGGACTGGGACGAAAAGCTGCCCTACCAGAGGGCCTTCGTTGGAGGGCTCGCCGGTCTGATAGCTCTCTTCGCCGGCGCCCTGACCCTGTTCGGCAACTTCGACTGGGTGCCGGCGGCGACCAGCACCGATCCCGATTCGACCAACGGAACCATCCAGGCAATCGCCGAACTGCTGTTCACCGACTGGGTGCTGGCCTTCGAGGCGACAGCACTGTTGTTGACCATCGCCGCGGCGGGGGCAATAGCTCTGGCCCACTACCGGAGGGGGCAAACGTGATTGTCGCAGCCGGGTGGTATATGGCTCTAGCGGCCGCGCTCTTCCTCATCGGAGCCTTCGGCTTGCTGTTGCGTCGTAACGCCCTGGTGATGTTCATGTGCATCGAGCTCATGCTCAATGCCGTCAATCTGACTCTGATCTCGGCCGGTCGAGCACTGAATGATCTCAATGGCCAGGTGGCGGTCTTCTTCATCCTGGTGGTTGCGGCCGCCGAGGTCGTTGTCGGACTGGCGATCATCGTGGCCATCTTCCGGAGAAGGGCTACCGCCTCAGTTGACGACCTATCCGAGTTGAGGGGCTAGATGTGAACGAGGTCATCTGGCTCATAATTGCGCTGCCTCTCCTTGGTGCTGTGCTCCTTCATTTCCTCGGTCGTTACATCAAAGAGCCCTGGAGCGGCTGGTTGGCATCCGGGGCGGTCGTCGCGTCGTTCCTGGTCGCACTGGTCGCCGCGATTCCGTTCTTCCTGGGAGGTGAGCACGGGTCCACTGTGTTGCTCTGGGAGTGGATGCCCGCGATCGGCGCCAACCTCGAGATGCTCTGGGATCCCCTCGCGGCGTTCATGACGCTGATCGTCACCGG